>CAZQAI010000022.1:0-13042 GCA_964591305.1 uncultured Clostridium sp. | reverse complement strand
TTATGTTGGGTGCCATGAACGCCGGTTTTCCGGAAAAGTCATCACGATAAATTCACGCTTGCATAAATGTATTGAAAGTTCTTTGGGGGTTTGGGGGGCTTCTTGAAAGAAGCCCCCCAGGCGTTCCTCGTTCATAGATAGAGTGTCTGAAACAGGCCGGCTGGTTTTCCGATAATTGTGAAATTTTGTAAGCAAAAGGCCACCGCAAATCATTGCGGCAGCCCGGATTACCATACTATGAGCCAGATTTACAGTACATGATAGACGATCAGCATGACACAGCCCATCCCCAGACAGGCAAGACCAACAAAGAAGGTGCGCTTCAGCCAGGTGCGGCCCTTTTTGTTTTTCTCCTCCCGGTAATCGTAGAAACGATCCGGCATGTCTGCGGACAGAGGATGAAAAAAGCGCCCTAAAAATTTTTTTGCACCATAAGACAGAATATCAAACTGTCCGAAGGTACCGACCCAGCTGATGGCCGCCACACCACCCAACAGGGCGCCGGGCACGGTGAAGCAGTCCGACAGCACTCCCATCACAGTCTTGGGATCAGCGGCATGGAACAGACCCCGTAGACCGGCACAGATCAGGAAAAGGGCAATGGCAACCACGCCGGGGAACAACCATGGAAATACCTTGGTCTTGGAGGAATCTTGTGCTTTCCGTTTGTTTCGGCGCCTTAACATCCGATGTCCCCTTTCCATATCAACTATATAGGCGACTGTACAAGCGTGCGTACTCGTAAAACCTTCTCGAAGAGATTTTTCTGTTTAAGAACTAAGATGGCCGGATGTCACGTGAGCATGGCCTGATACTTTTCAAATTCAGCCTGGTTGCAGTATACAAAGTGACCCGGCGCCACCTCCCGCATGGCGGGCTTGTCTACCGAGTAGTCATGCTCCGCCAAGGGCTTATACTCGATCCGTTTCCGTTTCTTCTCATATTCAGGGTCGGGCAAAGGGATGGCCGAGAGCAGGGAGCGGGTATAGGGATGCAAGGGATGGAGAAACAGATCATCCGAGGAAGCCAGCTCCACCAGCTTGCCAAAGTACATGACGCCGATCCGATCCGAAAAGTACTTCACCACCGACAAATCGTGGGCAATGAACAAAATGGTCAATCCCAGCTCCCGGCGCAGATCGTTGAGCAGGTTGATCACCTGTGCCTGGATGGATACATCCAGAGCCGACACCGGCTCATCGGCGATGATCATCTCAGGACGCATGATGACAGACCGGGCGATGCCAATCCGCTGACGCTGTCCGCCGGAAAATTCATGCTGATACCGGCTGGCATGCTCTCTGACAAGGCCTACCTTTTCCAGCATCTCATATACCGCCTCGTCCAGCACCTTGCGATCACGCTCCCCCTGAATGATCAGTCCCTCGGAGATGATCTCCCGGACAGTCATACGGGGATCCAGCGATGCGGAGGGATCCTGAAAAATCATCTGGATCTTGGTGACCAGTCTGGTCTTGCGGGCTTTCCTCATATCGTCCTTGTATGCTTTGATCAGAGTCTCCCGCTCTCCCTCTTTAGCTGAGGCCAGAAGCGCTTCATACTTTGCCTTCACCTCTGCCATCTGATTCAGCTGGTATTCTTTATCGCAATTTTTCTGATCGTAGCGGGCAGCTTTGATGGCCTTCTTCTGCTCCGCTACATAACAATCCAGCTTTGCCTTGCGTGCCGCCTTATCCTCGGGGGAAGCATTGGCTGTCTCCTGTTTATACGCGGCACGGGCGTTCGCAATGTTATCCTGATAGGATTTGATACCGGCTCCAATGCGGATACCCTTGAAGTAAATGTTGCCGGAGGTAATATCGTACAGCTTGATGATGGAGCGGCCGGTGGTGGTCTTTCCGCAGCCGGACTCACCCACAAGGCCGAAGACCTCCCCCTTACGGATATCAAAACTCACATCATCCACAGCCTTGGTGGAGCCGAAATACTGACACAGATGCTCCACCCGCAGAAGGATTTCATCGCTGCCAGCCGGAGCGGTCATACCGACTATCTCCTCGGTACTACCAGTGCGCTGTTGGGCAAAGGTATTCTTTGTTTCATGCGTCTCCATGTGTATCTCCTCCCTTCTCCGGGCTTGCCTGCGGCTTTCCCTGTACGCTCTCTTGGGACGTTTCCCGGGTCTTCGCTTGAGGTTCTTGCTGTGCATTCATGTCTGCCTTTTTCTGCTGCATACGGGCGATGCGGTCGGTGACAGCCTTAGGGGGATCCATATGCGGCGCATCAGGATGCAAAAGCCAGGTGGCGGCATAATGGGTATCGCTGATTCTGAACATGGGCGGCTGTCTCTCAAAGTCTATGCGCATTGCGTACTTGTTACGGGCAGCAAAAGCATCGCCGACCGGAGGGTAGATCATGTTGGGAGGTGTGCCGGGGATGGCGTCCAGCTTTTCGTTGGTGTCCAGATCCGGCATGGAGGACAACAGCGCCCAGGTATAGGGGTGCGCTGAATGGTAGAATACATCAGCCGCCGTGCCGTACTCCACAATCTTGCCTGCGTACATCACAGCGATCCGGTCCGCCATGTTGGCCACCACGCCCAGATCATGGGTGATGAAAATGACAGACAGGTGACGTTTTTCCTTAAGATCGTTGATCAACTCCAGAATCTGCGACTGAATGGTCACATCCAGCGCAGTGGTCGGCTCATCGCATATCAGGATGTCCGGGTCGGCCGCCAGCGCGATGGCGATCACGATACGTTGACGCATGCCGCCGGAGAACTCGAAGGGATACTGATTATACCGCTTCCGGGGTTCGGAAATACCGACCTCCTTCATCAGTTTGATGGCCTTCTCCTTGGCCATCCGCTTGGTTACCTTATGCACCACGCCCGAGGCGCATGACTTGAGATAATCAATAACCGCTACCGTATCGGCGTCAAAATTACGGGCGTTCCGGCGTTCAAGCGCCTGGCTGTAGTGTTCAATTACCTGATCGATCTGGCGAAGCATGCTGCGTCGGCAGGCATCAAGGTCGGTCAGGGCCGGGGCAACCACCTTCCAGTCGGGATCCTTTCCCTTAGCCACCATAGCATCATGCTTGGCGGTTTCCTTGGCGAACCGGGCTTTTTCCTTTTTATTTTTGCTGATGCCTCCGAAATACTTATTCAGCGTATTCTCTAATCCGGCACCAAAGGTGTAAGTCACGCTGTCTTTGCGTATGTCCAGCGGATCGACCGTCTCCATGACCTCCTTGTTCATCACCTTCAACGCAGCAAAGCAGGCTTTCCTGTTCAGCGACTCCTTCTCGAAGGTGGGCCGATGGGCTTTCAGCACCTCAACGGCTTCCATCATCTCCCGGCAGGAGGTATCCGCCGAATATATAAGCGCACGCTTAGCGTTGGAAATGAAATCCAACATGAATTCGTTGTCCAGGTAGGTACGAAGAAATTTGTTCAATTCATCTACCGGCATTTGCGGAATTTCCTTGCCGCTGTAGGCCACATAATAACCCATGGCAAAGAAATTGGGCATGGGCAGGTCAAGCGCCTCGGACAGAATGGTCTGAATACCGGTCAACTTTTCCCGCAGGGCCGTGGACTCGCCGCCCATTTTGACAGCAGCCACCATGGCTCGCGCCTCCTGAACCAGAGAGCGAAGTGCGTCAGCTTTGTCCTTGACCACATACTCCTGCACAGATTCCAGGGTCAGCCTGAACACCCGCTTCAAGCGGTAATTCAGATCCTTGGCTGCATTCTTTTCCAACTCAAAAATCAGGTCCGTCAGCTCGCTGGCCGCTTCGTCCGCCGCATCATGTGCCTTATTATAGGCGGCCTCCAGTTCCAGGTGCTTGTACTCAAATGTATCAAATTTCTTACACTTGGCCGCCATATCCCCGGCATGGCCGGAGGTATCGCTGGCAATCATGGCCTTTTCCAGGTGAGACAGATAGGTGTTGAAATTTTTCCTGTTCTCTTTCTGCCGGGCACGCCCCTTGAGAAGCATAGCCTCGGTCAGCTGACGACCAATCTTGACGATGGGATTGAGGGAAGACATGGGATCCTGGAAAATCATGGCGATCTTGTCGCCGCGGATCTTGTGGAAATCCTCCTCGGATATTTTAAGCAGATCCCGGCCATCATAAATAATCTCGCCGTCCTCCACAATGGCATTGCCCGCCAGGATACCGAGGATGGCCTTGGATGTCACCGATTTTCCCGAACCGGATTCACCCACAATGGCCAGTGTCTCGCCTTTTAAAAGATCGAAATGAATGCCGCGGACGGCCTGTAGCTTTCCATCCACCGTGTGGAAGGATATGGTCAGGTTTTCAACATGCAGCTTGTTTTCCATTATCCTTCCGCTCCTCTCGTTGTCGGATTGAATGCGTCACGGAGACCGTTTCCGAACAGGTTGAATGAAATCATCAGCAGGGAGAAGAAGAGAGCCGGGAAAAACATGGCGTGGGGAGCGGCAGTCATGGCCAGTTGTCCCTGCTGCATGAGTACGCCGATGCTGGTACCCACCACGGAGGATAGGTCAATGATGCCCAGATAGGTCAAGTTGGTTTCAGAACCAATCACACCCGGAATCACCAAGGCGCAGCTGGTCACAATGGTACCCAGCGCGTTAGGGAAAATGTGTTTGAACATCAAGCGTCGGTCGCTGGCGCCTAAGGTTCTGGCTGCCAGAATATGCTCCTGGCTCTTGAATCGGTAGAATTGCTTTCGGGTCAAAGCTGCCATTCCGATCCATCCTGTCAGGATAAAGGCAAAGAGGAAGGAAGGCACCATCCCCACCTTGGCAGCCAGGTGGAGTTTGAAGAGGGTGGCCACCACAATAAAGGGTACGCCGGAGAGTATATCCGAAATACGATCCAGGATGATATCCAGGTTACCACCGTAATACCCCTGAATGGAACCGTACACAGCCCCGATGGTCAGGTTGATAGCGGACACAACCAATGCAAAAATCAGGGAGAAGCGGGCACCCATGCCGATCGCAGCAAACATATCCTGGCCGTAGCTGGTCGTACCGAAAAGATACATAGGCGCATGGTATTCACCGGTCTCCGCCCACTGCATGTACTGATAGAAATTATAGTAGCATATCCGAACCGACACGGCACCGGACTTGCTTATGCTGTACACATAGCTGCCGTCATCCCCGGCAATGCGCTGGCTGTGGTACTCCACCGGGCCTGCCGCCGAGGCATCGGTGCAGTAAGCGGGGATGAAGTTCCCCTTGTCATCCAGAATCGGCGTTCCCTTCGCATCGGAACACTGATACCAGATGTTGGAGACATCCTCCTGCCGGTTGGCATCCTCTGGGGTCATATCCACATAAATATCCGTCTTCTGCACGGCCGGATACAGCACCTGAATTCCAGTCTCATCCTGAAATTGCTGAATCTTCTCAAAGGTAGCGTAATCCACGACGCGGAACACAATGCCCTTTTCGTAGTAGGCGTTGACGCTCAGCTGGTAGAACTCCTTCTCGACCTCCTGGCCCCGAACCTTTTCGGTAACCTTGATGGTCTTATCAATACCCAGGACGGGATCCATCCCTGTTTCCTGCGCAATGCCTTTGTATTTGAGCATGGTCAACTCATTGGCACTGGATATGGTCTTTCCACCGTCCAGGATGCCGATATTCATATTGGCGACAGATTCCACATAGGGCGGATAATTCTTATAGATGGATTCCTTATCCGTTTTGATATTGTAAGGGGACAGAATGGGGGCTACAATGGAAAAAAGAATCAGAAAGCCAATGATCCAGGCCGCCGCCACCGAGGATTTATTCTTTTTAAACCGAATCAACGCATCGGCGAAATACCCCCTGGATTTGGTACTCAGGCGGGTATCATGGATCTTGGCATCCGGCTGAGCCAGCTCAAACATCTCGGCCGGGATATGCTCATACATTTCATTCGCTTGATTGTTCATCACATACACATCCTTTCCGTAGATTATTTCTTGGAGCCCATACGGATACGGGGGTCGATGAAACCGTAACTTATATCAAACACAATGTTCGCCAGAAGCCCTATCACCGTGTAAAATACAGTCAAAAGCAGGAACATACTGTAATCACGCGCATTGATCGAATTCAAATACAAATTACCCACACCTGGTACGCTGAAAATGTTCTCGATGATCAGAGAACCCGACATGATGCCGATGAATTCACTCAGGATAGCGGGCAAAACCACCACCATGCAGTTTTTCATGGCATGGCGGATTGTGGCCTGAGTCTTAGTCAGGCCCTTGGTACGTGCCAGCAGCATAAAGTCACTGGTCAGCACCTCTGTCAGCTCGGCCCGTGTCACACGGGTGAAGCTTGCGATGACGCCAAAGGAGAGGGACATAATCGCCGGAAGCATACTCTTGAACATGTCCCATGTAAAATAATCCGTTCCTCCCTTCATGGTAAAGGGAAGGAGTCCCAGCTTAAAGGACAGGATATACTGTATCAGAAACGCATATACAAAAGACGGAACCGATATGACCACCATGGTCAAGGTGGAAATGGTATGATCCAACCAGGAATTCTTTCTCATGGCCGCCACAATACCCAGGGCAATGCCGATGGGAATACTCAGGAATATAGAGTACAGGTTCACCAGCATGGTAGCCGGCAGCTTGGACATAAAGATCGGGGCAACATCCTGGCCCGGATACATCTTGTCGCTGACGCCCCAATTAAAATCGGTAAACACATTCTTGAGGAGTATGCCGAATTGCTCCAAATAAGGCTTGTTATAGCCAAAGGCTTCCCGCTGCGCTTCAATGGTAGCCGTATGCGGGTCTCCGATCGGCAGTTCCGGCAGAGGCAACATGCGGATGAGCACAAAGCAGATAAACGTGATGATGGTCAGCGTCATCAGCATCAGCAGGATTCTCTTTATGGCGTATTGGATCATATAACGCATGGTTTTTCCTCCCGTAGTCGCACTTTCCTGTTCCTGGTTTTGGAGATTGACATGACAGATGACGCCCCGTCATGAGTGTCCGAATCTTCAGACACGGTCAGTAGATTTATGTACCGGCTGCATATACCGCTGCCTCAACCTTTGATTGACAAAGGTGGTGGGTGTTCCGTTTGCGGATCATACTCTGCATTTTCAGTTACAGTTCAGCCACCCTCTATAGTACGCTTCCTTTTCCACTGCAGAGTGGGGCGAGGGGCCCCGCGGCTGCGTTTATGTTATGTTGGGTGCCATGAACGCCGGTTTTCCGGAAAAGTCATCACGATACATTCAATACATAATAAATGTATTGAATGTTCTTGGGGGTCTGTGCGTTCCCCCGTTCCCCGGCTGAACTGTAACCATTTTCATGTTTTCCGTTATATGTTTATATGAAATGCATCATATGTCATCCTCAGCGGCAGTCCCACGGCTCATGCAGTCACAGACATACAGCCATTCTGAAAAATTGCAAAAAAGGCGGTTTACACCCGCCGAACGAAATATTCCGGACTGACTCGAATCAAAAAGCAGCCGGTGTCCCGCAGAGGCGTTCATCCCCATACGGGCAGAACGGTGGGACGGCTTAGCCGCCCATACATCATGCAGAGACGTACATGGCGCAGCCAAGCCGAATCGGAATCTATCGCGACCGCATAGGGTTATTATGCAGTCACTGTCTGCCGAAACCGGCAGGGTCCGTCCGCCGAAAGGGACGGATTCCGTCTGCCGGAAGCTGACGGGATCCGTCAGCCGCCGGCAGACAGTCAACCGGGCAAAGGGAAATCAGTAGCTCAGGCCGTTCTCGCCGGCATTCTTGCTTACATAATCTGCCCACTCGGTATCGTTATAGTTGTACTTCAGGTACTTGATACCGCCGCGGCCCATAATGGGGTTATACTCCTCGATCACATAGTAGACCTGCTTGGAAAGCAGCGCCATGCTGCCATCCTGAATCATGGGGATGTAGTCATAGGTCTGGAGAACAGCCCCCTCAATGCCGGCCAGAATGTCAAGTCTGGTTTCCACATCGGCAATCCCATCGCCGAAGCAGTACTCAGCGCCGTCCACTGTGACAGTGGCGCCATTCAGGGCATCGGACCACTGTTTCAGGCTCATGGTCAGCTCCTTGTCGGCGCCGTTTACCTTCACAGTCAAGGTCAATGACACGGTGTCAGCCTTGAACCAGTTGGCATCATAGGCTCTGGACGAGTTGACATACAGGTCAGACAGGCTGAAGGGATTCAATGCGGAACCGGACCAACCTGCCAGCACAGTATCAGACATACCCTGGCGGATATTCTCGGACCAACCATCTCCCAGAGGAGCGGACTCCTTGAAGACAATCTTGCCCTCAAAGGGTGTGCCTACCAGCACGTCGGCCAGCTTCTTGTTGAGGTAATCCAGCGTCTTTTCGATAAAGTCGCTGTGCTCAGAGGAAGCATACTCAATCTCAATGGTCTGGTCGCACTTGCCATCGTTGTCGGTGTCGGTGATGTAGCCCTTTTCCAGAGCTTCACTGTAGGCCTGCGCATACAGGGTCTTAGCGGCCTCAGGGTCGTAACCTGTGATGGAGGCTACAGCCTTATCCAGGTCGTTGTCGTACTTGGACACATCCACGCTGTAGAAGTCGCACAGCACCTTCTTAGCCTGGTCGGTATCACGATATCTTGCACCGGTGTCAGGATCGTAAATGTAGGAGGAGCCGATCAGACCGTAACCGCCGGAGCGGGACGGATTCAGTTCGGTGCACAGGGCCTCCTTGTCGTAGGTCACGGCCACAGCCTGACGGAAGGACTTGAGGGTCATGGTCTCCAGGTCATACTTGGTCTTGTCAAAGCCCTCATTTGCCTCACGGTTCTGGATGGCCTCCAGGTAACCGTTGAAGATAAAGAAGAAGATGGTCTCAGAAGGGGTTACGTACACATAGTCAGAGTTTCTGTACTCCTCAAAGTCCTCGGACTGCAGACCGTAGCCCATGAGCTGACCCTTGAGAAACATCATCTTACGGGTAGAGGCCTCAGGCACCTTCTCACAGGTGATGGCCGTAGTCTGGTACATAGGGTACAGCTTGCCGTCGTTGGGATCGATGTACTGATGCTGACCATCGGTATATCCATACCAGTTCTCGTTCTTCTCAAAGCGCATGGACTTATCAGCCTGGTAGTCCACCAGCTTGTAGGGACCATAGCTCATGGTGGTTTCTACGCTGGAGCCATAGGTGCAGGTCCAGGCATCGGTGCCGGCCACCTGCTTCTTCTGAGCCTCGTAGATGCTCTCGTACACCAGCCAGTTGCTGGAGAGGTTGTAGAGCAGGTTAAAACCGGCCAAGGACTTTTCCAGAACCAGCGTGAGCTGGTAGTCGCCGCTGGCAAACAGACCGACATTGGCAAAGTCGTAGTTGTCCGCGAACTTGATCTCCTCAATATAATAATTGGGCAGATCGTCATCGGTCTCACTCCAAGCGGGATTGGTGGTGGTCACACTGGAAAGCAGGGCATTGGTCTCATCGTTCAGAGGGACCAGGCCATTTTCGTCCGCCATGGCAGCCAGCTCTTCCCAATGCTCCAGGCCAAAGTAGGCATCGCCGTAAGCGCCTACCAGATCAGCCAGCGTTTTATTTGAGGTCCAGTCGAGCTTATAGTCCACAGCGACATACATCTTGTGTCCGTCCGCGGTGACATAATTGCCGTCTGCGTCCTTGGTCAGGTCTGCGACACTGTACGCATTGCTGATGCCGTTATCCTTGTACTGGGTCTGGCCCATGTAGCGATAGTTGGCGGCATTGGCAATCACGAAGTCTCCGTCCATGTAATCGGTGGCGCGGTAATTCTTGAGGTCGGGATCCAGCAACTGCTTCATGGAGTACACATAGGTAGCGGCTGTGATGGGAGTCCCGTCCTGCCACTTGGCGTCGGGGTTCAGGTCGATGGTGTAAGCATAACCGGCCTCTGCACTCTCGGGAATGTGATAGGGGTTGCCCTCCAGTGCCTTGATGGTGGTGGTCACATCCACAGGCAGGGAGGCGGCCATCTCGGGCTGAATCACATAGCCGGAATAGGGCTCCTTGCCTTCAACAGGGTGAAGCTCATCGTTGAAGAAGAAGCCATACAGGCCTATGGTGATATAGTCCAGGGCATATGCTTCATCCACGGTCTGGTAGGTATGGGGATTCCAGTTGGCAGACAGGTTGCTCGTGGCCTCCGTGTACGTATAGTCGCCGGTGAACTCCACAAGCTCCGGGTCTTTTTTGCAGGATGCCAGCGGCAGCACCATGGCCAAGGCCAAAACCACCGCAAGGGAGCAAATCAAAAACCTTTTCATTGCTTTTCTCTCCTCATGTAAATTTTATATGGATAGGATGTTCCGCTCTCATCCGACGGCGCCGCATACGTCTGTCCTCGCAGTCTCAACCCCTTATAAAGACCGAGGAAGCGGCCGTGCCCGGCGTCCCGTGGCAAGATGAATGGGAATTTCTTTTATTTTATCATCTTATTTTGGTTTTGTCAAGAGCTTTTCTTTTATTTTCCGCCATCTCAGAAAAATTTCGTTAATATTATTGAAAGTTCTTTGGGGGTCCGGGCGCTCCTCCGTTCCCCGGCTGAACTGTAACAAATTTCTGCAGCCGGAATTCATGCATTCTGCGCAAGGAAAAGAGGAAGCAGTCGCACCGTGCGGCCGTATGGCGGGCCGGTGGCCGTTTCATCTCTGTAATTGATCTATTATTTGTTTATTTTTAAATAGCAGCATCAAATCGGGTTCTTTTTTGCAGTCGGGACAGCCTCCGGAAGCATGAACATAGAGCGGGGTGCCACATCCGATGCGCGGCACCCTGCTCTATGGTCACCAATCTTCACTTTGCCCGCGCTGCGATCATGCTCCGTATACGGGCTGCCATGGCATCGGCATCCACGCCGGCGGTGTGTCGGATGGGCTCCGGCTTTGTCTGTATGGAAAAGCTGTCATCCACAGCCAGAATATCATAAGTGCGTCCGGCAAACGCAGGAAGAGACCGCATGGCCTCGGAAAGCATCATGCCAAAGCCGCCGGCCTTGATCTCCTCCTCGGCAAAGAGCACCGGCACACGCTGCGGCAGGCGTCCGGCCACCTCGGCGGCCAGGCGATCGTACGGTCTGAGATACTCACACAGGATGATCCCCAGACAGATACCCTCGGCAGCCAGGCGGTCGGCGGCCGTCAAGGCCTCACTGACGATGGCTCCGTGGCAGACAAGCACCGCATCCGGCGTCCGCCCGCACCCAAAGTTGGTGCGGACGCCGATGGTGTGAGCCGGGCCGTCCGGGTAAAAGACGGATTTGATGTGCTCATCCTCCCGGCTGTTGGGATAGCGGATGGCGGCGGGTGTCCCACCGCGCAGAGCGGCCTGCACCGACAGCTGCAGCCCGGCAAAGGTAATGGGGGTGTATATCGTCACGCCCGGCACTCCGGAGAGAAAGGCTACATCAAAGATACCGTGGTGAGTGGCGCCGTCAGACTGCGACAGTCCGGCCCGGTCGATGCACATGATCACCGGCAGACGCTGAAGGGCAATGTCATGGATGATCTGATCATAGGCGCGTTGCATGAAAGTGGAGTAGATGGCCGTCACGGGATGAAAGCCGTCGGCGGCAAGGCCTGCGGCGAAGGTCAGAGCATGCTCCTCGGCAATACCCACATCAAAGAAGCGGTCAGGCCGGGCCGTCCGGAAGGCTTCAAGCCCGGTTCCCTCGCTCATGCTGGCGGTGATGGCACAAATCTTGTCGTCCTTTTCCGATTCGGATATGAGAATCTGACCCAGCCGGTGAGAAAAATTCTCTCCATAGGTATGTCCGGCCGGAGGCATACCGTGATACCGGCTGGGATCCTCCTCGGCGGGGGGATACCCCTTTCCCTTCCGGGTCTTAAGATGGATGACCACGCTGTCCCCGCAGGTTCTGGCCTGTCTCAGCAGGCTTTCCACCGCCTCGTAATCGTTGCCGTCGGCGGGGCCCAGATAGTATAGTCCCAAGTCTTCAAAATAGTTGCTGCCGTACATCATGTTCTTGAACGCCTTCTTGATTTTCCTGATGCGGTTGAACAGCCGGTCGCCTACAAGAGGGATGTGCCGGATGAAGGCAGAGGTGCGCCTCTTGGTGCGTAAGTACCCTTCCTTCTGCCGAAGTCTGGCCATGTGGGTGGCGAAGCGTCCGATATTTTTTGAGATGGACATCTCATTTTCATTGATGATGATGACTAGCCGGAGCCCCGATGTCACATTGTTGAGTGCCTCATGGATCATGCCACCGGTAAAGGCGCCGTCTCCTACCACCGCCACGGTATAGGCATCCGACCCGGCCATGCGGTCAGCCTGCGCAAAGCCCAGCGCAGCAGACAGCGAGGTGGAACTGTGCCCCGCTCCAAAGCAGTCATACTCACTCTCCGACCGCCGTGTAAAGCCGGAAAGGCCGCCGCCTTGGCGAAGGGTGTCGAAGCGTTCATACCGGCCTGTCAGCATTTTGTGGACATAGCTCTGATGGCCCACGTCAAAGATAAAGTGGTCACGCGGGCAGTCAAAGACCCGGTGCATGGCCACCGACATCTCCACAGCCCCCAGGTTTGAGGCCAGATGCCCGCCGTTTTCGGTGACAATGCGTACCAGCTCCTGCCGTATCTCTTGGCAAAGTGCGGGGATCTTTTCCTCCGGCAAGGCCTTCAGATCGGCCGGGGAATGGATGGCCGGTAGAAGAACAGGGGATGCCAGCATTCCCGGGGATGCAGGCATCGCATGGCTTGTCCCGTCCGCAGACGTCGCAGCTCTTTTTTTCTCATCGGTCACAATGCTCCCTCCTTTTCTTCCATCTTGTAAAGGCTTGTAAAGGCACCTCCGCACAATTCCGGCAGTGCACATGCGCCGCCGGACACTCCGTCGGATGAGAGCTTCGCTTCGCGAAGCATACATTTCGCGCACGCAGTAGACGCTGCGTGCGGACAAAATTCACGTATTTTATATTATACCATGCAAATGTGAACTTTTTTTTACCATCCGGATGATTGAAACATGCTTTTTCGGGATGTTCGTTACAGTTCAGCCACCCTCTATAGTACGCTCCCTTTTCCACTGTAGAGTGGG
>CAZQAI010000021.1:0-13371 GCA_964591305.1 uncultured Clostridium sp. | reverse complement strand
TGGAGATGAGGGGAGTCGAACCCCTGTCCGAAAACCGCTCCACGCAACTTTCTACGGGCGTAGTCCCTGATTTTTTTCTCCCGTCCGGTACGTCCGGGGACAGACTTACCGGGCAGTAGCCATTTTTTTCATGATCGGCTCAATGGCGAACCACCGATGCACGGGCACCACTCAGTGACGCTCTGACAAGGGCCGTGGTCCTCCCCTGTGGAACGGGCGGCAATATGACGCCGCAGCACAGCCGTTAGGCTGCCATTGCAACAGTATAATTGTTGTCGTTTAATTTTTTAAGGTTGGGCCTTTTACAGGATTGCCCGGCCTGACCCGCTTATCACGCTTCATGATCCCCGTCGAAACCAGTACACCCCCATATACAGGCTGTGCAAGACGACTATAGACGGCCTGCACGCCGCTGCGGCGTGCGGGTTATGCGCCAAGTACCCGGTTGGTCTTGTCTTTCATCCGCCGCTCAATCTCACGGTCGGATTCCGCCTTGGCGATGGAATCTCGTTTGTCATACATTTTTTTGCCTCGGCATACACCTACCTCGACCTTGACCCGTTGGCCGGCAAAGTACAGCGACAGGGGGATTAAGGTAAAGCCCTTTTGCTCGACCCGGCCGCTCAGCTTGAGAATCTCTTTTTTGTGCATCAGAAGCTTGCGATCTCGTCTGGGATCCCGGTTGAAGAAGCTGCCGTGTTCATACGGACTGATATGCATGCCAACTACCCACAGCTCGCCGTCCTTCAACTGGCAATAGGCGTCTTTTAGATTGGTGCCGCCGGCCCTGATGCTCTTGATCTCTGTGCCGCTCAGGACAACGCCTGCTTCGTAGGTTTCATCCACAAAATAATCATGGTAAGCTTTTTTGTTTTGGGCAATCAGCCGATGTGTGCTCCGCTTGCTGTCTGTTCCGGCTGTTGCCTTTGCAGTTGCCATGGTTTCCTCCTTTCACCCGTACACGATTCCGGGACGGTTTGTCCGTGTACCGGCTATCGGCAGGTCAGTCATTCACATTTGAATGGTAGATATATTCGTCAGGAAAATGAAGCTTCAGCCGCTCTCGGGCGATGCGGGCAATATATTCATCATTCATCGGGGCGTTGATGAGGTATTGTAGCTCATCTATTTCCTGATTGCAGGCATCCACCTGAGCCTGCAGTTCGGCCTTTTGTGACTCTAACTGGTTAAAGGTCATGACGCAGGAAATGCTGATAATCAGGGATACCAGCACCACCACAGCCAAAACCACCCGGGTGAGCATGGATAAGCCAAGACGCCGCTCTGCCTCGGGGAGCTCTGCCCGGTTGACGTCAGAAGACTCTACCTGATTCTTGCCGGATTTGTCCGCCATATTCACTCTCACCGCCTTTCTCTTGCCGGGATATTTTCTGTTCTGCGCCTGGCAGCGTTGTTCCATTATTATGTTTTCATCTGCTTTTGTGTGTTTTCCGATACTGCCTGCCTGTGCTTCTTGGGTCTTCGTACCGGTTCGGTTCCATCCGCGGCACTCGCCGTATTCTCTGCCCGGAACCCGCAAGAGGCTTGCCGTACCTGTGCTTCAAACCAAGCGTCTGTCGCATGTTTGGCTCGCTCTTTGGCTAGTCGCACCCGTCGGGCAGCGAATCTGCGGCCGCAGACAGCCATCCACAGCCGATATAACATACGGAGAGGCCATAGAACAAGAATGCGAAACAGCATGCGGAACAGATTCATAAGCAGACGGACGAGCCGATGCAAGCCGCGTACCATGACATCCGTGAGGGCATCTGCCAGCAGTCCCAGCGTGTGTCTCCAGACAAAGAAGCCGCATCCCATACCCAACAAGGCCAGAAAGCGGAATTGTCCGTCGTTGGTGTAGTACAATAGCAGAATCAGCACACAACCGCATATCAGACCGAACAGCACGTCGCTCACAAACAGAACCACCCTTACAGGAGCGGTTCGCAAGCCATGCAGTGCCTGCCGTCGGCTGGTTTGCCGGCTTGGCTGTGGTTCTGACTGCCGACCGTGATTCCCGTCCTCGGCACATACGCAGGTCTGAGCTTGCTGATGCCTACCCGGGCCCTTGTCCGCATCCGATGCACCGCACAGAGCCCGGAACAGGCGAAGCAGACTCCATAGCATGCCGAGCCCTACTCCGGCGGCTGTCGACAGGGCAAACAGCAGACCCAGCAGCTTCTGGGAAATATCCATATGCTGTCTGCCGCTTACCGGAACAGCCGGGCCAGTCGGCCCCCTTTGCCGGTGGTTCCGTTTTGTCCGCCGTCAGGTAATTCGTACAACACCCCGCACAAAGTGCCGGTCACAGATACCACCCCGCCGGCGGTGTCCAGCACTGTAACCCGGAAATTCTGCCCTTCCAATGTCATCCGGCCGCACGAGGTGACCAGATCTACTGTGTGGTCGTCAAAACTGAGCACATCCTCTACGCCCTTGACGGTGATCTCCTTGCGGTTCACCGCCCACAGACTGTGGGTTTGTCCTGCTTCTCCCTGCGTATCGTCCTGCGCGCGCTCCCGTCGGTCAAACTGCTGGTTCATAGCGGCCCCTCCCATGATGGATTGAATTGATACCACCATTCTATGCAGGAACAGGGACATCCATGACCGACGGCAGGCGGCATTTTCAGGCTGATTCGTCGGAAGAGCCGGGCAACGTCTACTCCACCACCTCGTACAGGGAGGAGGCGTCCCCTTTGCCGACGCTTTCCTTGACCTCCAGTACCCGGATCTTCAGGGTTCTGGCCCCGAAGGTGATGTCCACCAGATCGCCCACCTTGACATCGTAGGATGCTTTTGCGGGACGGCCATTGACCGATACATGGGCGGCATCACAGGCATCATTGGCCACAGTACGCCGCTTGATGATCCGGGTCACCTTCAGATACTTGTCAAGCCGCATATCAGTTCAGGCTTTCCTTGACCGTCTTGGCAGATACAAAGGCCAGGTACTTGCAGGCGGGTACGTTGACCACCTCGCCGGTCTTGGGGTTGCGACCTTTTCTCGCGGCTCTGGCGCGGACTTCAAAGGTTCCGAAGCCGGAGAGCTGCACTTTTTCTCCCTCTTCGAGGGTGCTCAGAATGGTCTTTTCAAACAGCTTCCAGGTCTCAGCCACCTGCTTCTGGGACAGTGCGCTTTGCTCAGCGACACTCTTGATCAGTTGACTCTTGTTCATGGTTTCACATACTCCAATCTAAACTTAGGTTTCGGGTGAGTGTATTATACCATATCACAGAGGAGATTGCAAGTGGGAAAAGAGATTTTTTTATACACAACTGCACAATTCTTTTGAATAGGGGCTGAGAATCATGCTGCCCGTAGCCTTTTGATCGGCTTTATGAGTGGTACGGGCAGGCGTCTATTGCCTCCCGCACCCTTCGCCGAACTTCCTCACCGGCGTGAGTCAAGGGAAGCCGCATGGCCTCATGGCAAAGTCCTTCCATAGACAGAGCCGCCTTGATGGGAATGGGGTTGACATCGGAAAACAGAGCGTCGCACAGGGGGAGCAGCTCCCTCTGAATGCGGCCGGCACCGACCGTATCGCCTTCTCGCCATTGGCGGCACATGTCGCTGACAGGGCCGGGATACAGGTTGGATACCACTGAAATCACTCCCCGGCCTCCGAGAGACAGGAGGGGAACGGTGAGGTCATCATTCCCGGAGTAGACCGGCAGGCGGGGGCCGCACAGGTGTATGACCCGGGCCGCAAAACTCACATCCCCTGAAGCTTCCTTCAGCCCGGCAATGCGGGGATGGAGTGACAGCTCCCGGCATACCTCAGTGCTCAGATGGCAGCCGGTGCGGGAGGGTACATGGTAGAGAATGAGGGGAATATGCACGGCATCGGCAATGGCGGTAAAATGGGCGATGAGCCCTGCCTGAGAGGCCTTGTTATAGTAAGGCGTGACCACCAACAGACCGTCGCAGCCTGCCTCCTCGGCTATGCGGGAGAGTACGATTGCACGGGATGTATTGTTGCTGCCGCTGCCGGCCAGGACGGGTACAGGCCGGGTGATTCTGCCCTCCGTTCGGGCGGCTCGGGCCTCCCTGACGGTGATGGCAAAGAGCTGCTTTTTCTCCGGGTCGGTCAGCGTGGAGGACTCTCCGGTGGTGCCGCATACAATCAGAGCATTGACGCCGCTTTGCAGTTGACGACGTACAAGGTGGGTAAAGCCTTCAAAATCCACCGCCGGGGGCACATATCCTCCATCAGGGAGCGACGGGGATGGCAGCATGGGTGTGATGAGGGCGGTGCCGCAGCCCTCGAACAGGGGCGGATGGTTGGATTCCATAAAAACCTCCGTGGTTGAATTAAGGAAACCCCTTGCAATTTGATGAAATATGATATATAATAGAAGCGGTATTGTGCGGATGTCGGCGATGCGGGGCCATGCCGCTTCTCCCGACACGCCAGTATATGCGGAATATGACAGAAGGGCACGAAAAAGAAACCGGCGGGTTCCGGCCGCTGTATGGCGCATAAGATATTAGGACACATTTGGAAAGGAAACCCTCCCATGAGCCACCCCATTCTCAATCAGCGCATTGACACCGACCTGAAAACCTCGGATTTTTACTACGATCTGCCTCCTGAGCTGATTGCTCAGCACCCCACAGAGCAGAGGGACGCCTCCCGCCTGATGGTGCTTGATCGGTCCGCAGGTACGGTTGAGCACAGACATTTTTCTGACCTGACCGACTACCTGCGTGCAGGCGATGTGCTGGTCGTCAACAATTCTAAGGTCATTCCCGCCCGGCTGTACGGCCATGTCGAGGGACGGGAGGAGGCGCATCTTGAACTGCTGCTGCTGCGTCAGCGGGAACTGGACACCTGGGAGTGCTTGGTCAAGCCGGGGAAACGGGCCCGCCCGGGCGCCCGGTGCGTGTTCGGCGGTGGAATTCTGACCGGAGAGGTGGTTGACATAGCGGAGGAGGGAACCAGACTGATCCGCTTTACCTTCGACCGTGACCGGTATGAAAATATATACAACATTCTCCATCAGATCGGGCTGATGCCCTTGCCGCCTTATATCACGGAGCAGCTCAAGGACAACGACCGGTATCAGACGGTTTATGCAAAGGATGAGGGTTCAGCGGCCGCTCCCACCGCAGGTCTGCATTTTACCGAGGCCCTGCTGAACAAAGTGCAGACTATGGGTGTGGCCATTGCGCCCGTCATGCTCCATGTAGGGCTGGGTACCTTTCGCCCGGTCAAGGAGGACAGCATCACCGACCATGTGATGCACACCGAATTTTTCTCGGTTTCCAAAGAGTCCGCCGATTTGATCAATGCCCGGCGGGCGGCCGGGGGACGGATCATCTGCGTGGGAACCACTTCCTGCCGAACCTTGGAGTCGGTGTCGGACGATCAGGGGATCGTGCATGCCATGTCGGGGGACACCGGTATTTTTATCTATCCGGGGTATCGCTTCAAGGCGACCGATTGCCTCATCACCAATTTTCATCTGCCGGAGAGCACACTGCTCATGCTGGTTTCGGCCTTTTACAGTCGCGAAAGGATCATGGAGGCCTACCGGGTGGCTGTGAAGGAACGGTATCGGTTCTTCAGCTTTGGGGATGCCTGCTTGATTATATAGGATGAGCTAAGTGTTGCAAAAATCTGAATAGATAACCGATTGTTAAGGCACCGCTGCATGATTTTGATGACATAGATATGCTGCCGGATATTTCTTCTAAGTAAAGGATATTTCGTTTTTTAATCAATCTCAGAAAGGAGTGGAAATTACATTGTATAACAAAATGGCGGATTTTCTACTGGAAAATGCCAATCCTTCCATTCGCTATCGGGTAAAAACAGAAATCCTTAATGAACATGTTTCCGAAGAAGAAAAGCAGCAATTGCAAAAGCAAATTTTGGAAGAACCGATTATTCGGTCCATTATAGCCTGTCAAAAAGAAAATGGCCGGTTGGGTAATGGCTTTCATAGTTCCAATAAAAATGCCGGTGCGTTTGAAAATCAAGAGGTGGGAACGAAATATTTGGGAGAAAAATTGATTTTTAAGGATACACCGGTTTTGAAAAAAGCAATGGACGCTTTTGTCACCACAGAATTAACTGACCCTTGCTATCGTACGAAAGGTAAGTATTATGACGAGTTTCGTTATGCTGCAAACGGTCAGAATGTAATCCGATGCGCTTGCATAGCCCGTGCAGGTTACGACGATGTGATTGATATAAAACCGCAGATACAGTTAGCTCTTGATTCGTTTAAACGCGTGCTTGAAGTAGATTCGGCATTGGACATCACAAGGCTAAAAAGGAGTGGGGGGAGGGAGAAACGTGTATTCAATGATTATGAAAAATGGCCTTGTTATTACCATCTTGATATCCTTGCACATACTGACTCCTGGAAAAATGAAAGCAATATGAAAATGCTGGCAGAAGCAGTAAAAAAGCTGATGCGAACAGATCGCCCTGAAAAACAGGTTGGCGGTGATTCATGGGTTGGCTATGTGCTTGGAACAATAGGATGTATAAAGGAAGGCTATCAACTCGGCTACGAAAAAGATGGGATTCATTATACCTGCTTTGACAGAGTTGAATGGTTATGCCGATGCGGGATTGCCCCTTATGTCGAACAGTTGCAAAATGAGGTTAACATTCTTCGGAATTCGATCAGCCCAGAGGGGATTTGCATGGCACCAGTGGATGAGAATCAGCTGAAAGGCTTCAGTACATATGGATGTCAGAAATTGGAAATCGATTGGAAATCTCCTATACGGAGATGCTGCAATATAACATTCCGTGCGCTTTTGATCTTCCATTATTCCGGAAGGTGCTCGGCATGATTCTCGACACGTTTTTCTATCTAATATTCTAATATTATGTATGACAAGAGTTATGCAACCTAATGTTGCCTTACTTTTTCACGAAAAACTGAAAGGACAAGTTTTATGAACAATCAGATTATCATGCTCAACACCGTGACCGGTGCGCAAATGAACAGCTTTATCATCACCACAGAAGCCAATAAGGTCATTGTCATGGACGGCGGCTTCAATCAGGATGCAGAAAATCTGCTCGGCTGGCTCAAGAAGGTAACAGGGCAGGAGGTACCCCATGTGGACGCCTGGTTTTTCAGTCACCCCCACTTGGATCACATATCCGCTTTTGTGCAGATCATGGAAACCTGCCCGCAAGCATTAGATATTGAACGGATTTATTACAATTTCCCCTCTCTTCAATATCTGGCTAGGGAGGAGCCCACGGAGATCACGCCTGTGCGGTTCTATCAGATTCAGCCAACCTTTGCCGACAAGTGCGTCATCATTTCCGCCGGCGATGTGTACGATATCGGCGGGGCACATATAGAGGTACTCTGTTCCCCCAGCCCTGAGTTTACTACCAATGTGTTCAACAATGCCTCCTGTGTGCTGATGATGACGCTGGGAGGCAAGAAAACCCTGTTTCTGGGGGACGCAGGCGTGCAGGAAGGGGAAAAGATGCTCCGGATGTACGCCGGAACCGATAAGCTTAAGGCGGATTATGTCCAGATGGCGCACCACGGCCAGAATGGGGTGGAAAAAGATTTTTATGAGGCTGTCGCTCCTACCGGGTGCCTGTGGTGTACGCCTAAGTGGCTGTGGAACAATGATGCGGGAAAGGGCTATAACACCCACTGCTTCAAAACCATTGCGGTCAGGGGCTGGATGGAAGAGCTGGGGGTTCGGGAGCACTATATTCTGATGAACGGTGTCCAGACCGTGAACTTGTAAGATGCCTGATCAACGGGATGCGTCTATGTCGCAAAAACCGAAGCTGATGGCCGTGGTGGGCTGTACTGCCGGAGGAAAGACAGCGTTGTCATTGGAGCTGGCCCGGCGGCATGACGGAGAGATTGTATCCTGCGACTCCATGCAGGTATACCGGGGCATGGATATCGGCACCGCCAAGCCTGACATGACCGAGCGGGCCGGCATTCCACACTGGCTGATCGATGTGGTCGATCCCACTGATCCCCGGGGATACTCCTGCGCTGACTATGCGCGTGATGCCCGGGCAGCCGTGGAGGACATTTTGTCCCGGGGCAGGCTGCCCATCCTGTGCGGGGGTACGGGACTGTACCTGGATGCCTTTCTGCGGGGGGGAACATTTGAAACAGCTGATACAGACCCTGCCTTGCGGGAGAAACTGCGGATGATGGCTGAAACACGGGGGCCTGAGGTACTTCACGATATGCTGCGTTCCCTTGACCCGGAGAGTGCGGCAGCGATCCATCCCCACAATGTCAAGCGGGTCATACGGGCTATTGAGATATGCCGTACCACCGGGAGGACAAAAAGCAGTCTGGACAGAGCCTCCAGGGAGGCGCAGACCCCCTGGGATGTGGTAGTGGTGGGTCTGCGTTATAGAAACCGCACCTTGCTGTATGACCGCATCAACCGTCGGGTGGACGCCATGCTAGCAGCGGGGCTGGTGGAGGAAACCTGCCGTCTGCGGGCAGCCGGTGTCTTTGCCGTCAATTCCACTGCCGCTCAGGCCATCGGGTACAAGGAGCTGTTTCCTTACCTGGACGGCGGGAAAACCTTGGCGGAAGCCACCGAGAATCTCAAAACAGCCACCCGCCGGTATGCCAAACGGCAGATTACATGGTTTTCGGCAAAGTCATATGTGCGGTGGGTGGACGCAGACGATCCGTCCGGAATGCGAGATTTTGAAGATATTGTAAACAATGTGGAAAAACTCTTTTCTGACGCATGAAAATGTGGTATACTACCTGAGAACGGCCCGAATAGGATAGCAAGGAGGGGATGCGTGTGCGCAATCTGACATGGCTGCGAAAAAGACCGGAAGCCGTCTTGACACGCAGACGGATAAAGCCGGGCGACGCTCTGATCCGGGCCGGCACTGTAGTGCTGCTGGTGGGTTTGCTTGCCTTTGCTATCTATCAATGCGCCAAGCATGTGACGGTGGGCATTGATACCCTGCGTACCCAGGAGATGACGGATTCCTCCTACACCAGTCTGGAGCTGTGCCTGTTCCGGGATGAGCAGACTGTCAGCACCGCAGGTGGGCATATCGTGGATTATAAGGTACAGGATGGGGAGAAAGTGTCCGCAGGCACGGTTCTCGGACAGGCCTATATGGCCCAGGGAATGGATGCCGCTTCTCTTCAGAAGCAGTTGAACACCTATGGCGAGCGCCTTGACCGTCTTATGAAGGCAGACAAGCAAGGGACGCTGACGGATACCGATGCGTTAAAAACAAAGATTGATGCCTCTTATCTGGACATACTGTCCGCCGCCAACCAGGGCCGGTTGGATGTCATGACAGAGGCCGCCGGGGAGATGCTGGCTGACCTGGACAGGTATGATTTACTGAGCGGGCGGATAGATTTCTCGTCCACCGATGCGGCAGCCCTTGCCGCCGCGCGGAACGCACTGTTGGAGGGGCTGACCCCGGCCGGCAGTCTTACCACCGACCGTGCCGGATGGTTTTACTATGATACCGACGGCTTTGAAAACGCTTTCCCTTACGAGGCTGCTTTGACTATGACCCCGGCACAGTTCCGGAACATGAAGGATACTGCCACGTGTGACACATCCTCGCAGGCGGGAGGCAAAATGGTATACAACGCTGTGTGGTACGCGGCTGCGTCGGTCTCCCTGTCAGATGCTGCCTGCTTTCTGGTGGGAAACAACTACACCATGTTCTGCGGCGACAGCGCCGCATCTGAGCTGTCCATGACTTGTGTGCGGGTGGAGGCGGATGACGAGGGAGCCCTTGTAGTCTTCCAATTCCTGAGCATGCCTGCCTCCTTTGCTTCTCTCCGCTATCTTTCGGCTGAAACAGTATACCATCAGATCAGCGGCTACCGCATCCCATCTTATGCCCTGACGACTTTGACGTCTCCTGTTACCGGCGACCCTGTTACCGGTGTGTATGTGTTGGAAGGCAATATAGTGGTCTTTCGCCGTGTGTGGGTGCGAGAGGCCCGGGATGAGTATGTGATTGCCTATACATCGGAGGCAGCTTCCGAACTGTGCAGCACCCTGGACGAAGCACAACAGACAGCCATTCAAGAGGACGGATGGAGTTTTCTGACCCTGAATGACCGCATGATCACCGGCGGGCATGGGTTGCATGAAGGGAAAATACTCACATGATCGCGTGCGCGATGGACATATAGCGGATGCCTGACAGCGGATCGGGTTCGGCAATGGGTTTGATGTTTTATAGAGATCCATATCGGATCATGCCTTGTCCGGGGCAATACATAGATACGGACAGAAAGGAAGTGACATGTGCGTGGACAGTCGGTTATCCTGTATGGACGGGCATCTGACCCGCATCCGGGAGCATATCAGGGATGTATGCCGTGAGACCGGGAGGGACCCGGAGGGGGTTACCATCCTGGCAGCAGTCAAGGGAGCTGACGCGGAGCAGATCCGGTATGCACACCGTGTCCTGGGTCTTTGCGATGTAGGCGAGAACAGAGTACAGCAGCTGTTGTCCCGGTATGATGTACTGGCCGAGGAAGGGTTGCGTATCCATTTCATTGGCACCTTGCAAACCAATAAAGTCAAGTATATCATAGATAAAGTGGACATGATCCAGTCACTGGACTCCCCCGGCCTCGCTAAGGAGATTCAAAGGCAGGCTGTGCGGGTGGACAGGATCATGGATGTTCTGATAGAGATCAATTCCGGCAGCGAGGAGAGTAAAGGAGGCATACGTCCCGACGGGGTCGAAGCTTTCACCCGGCAGGTATGCAGTGGAGATTTTCCCCGGTTGCATCTTTGCGGATTCATGACTATGGCGCCTCGGGGGGATGAGGCATCCTATCGCCGTATCTTTGCCGATACCCGACGGCTGTGCACTCACATATGGAAGGACACATTGGGGCGGCGTGATCCTATGGTTCTCTCCATGGGTATGTCAGAGAGCTACGGCCCGGCGGTGGCCGAAGGGGCTACCATGGTACGGATCGGGCGGGGGCTCTTTGCCTGCGAGAAGGCTGATGTATAAAAAAGGCAATACCGCACCATTCACAGCCCATGCTGTGATGGCACGTCAGTGCGGCGGTACCAAAAATAAAAGAACAGGAAAGCAGAGGAACACATCATGGCAATGAAGGATTTACTGAAGAAGATGGGCAACCAGGATGAGACAGAGGATCTGAACACAGGCTACAACGACGATTACTACGATGGCGCTTACAATGAGCCTCCCCGGCATCAGGATGACGGGCGTCAGAATGACGGGCGTCAGAACAGCCGCCGGCAGCAAGATGGTTCGTATGAGGAGTATGATCGCCGTGAGCGCCGCCAGGTGCAGGACGACCGCAATCGCTACCCCGATGAAGCATACAATGAGCCTCCTTATGTCAGCAGACGGCAGGGGAATGGCTATGAGGAGAACAGCGGTCGCAATGGGTATGGACAACCTGCGGAGGAAAGACCCCGCCGGCGTACGGTCATGTCTGAACCGGATCCCATCCCCCGGAATGCCGGCACCCTGTACTTTACACCTGACGCCTATAAGGATGACCGCAAGGCCATTGCCGACGGTCTGCGGGGTAGTCATGTGGTGGTGATCAGTGTGGCCAGGCTGAGCCAGAGTGATATTGCCCGTTTGTCGGATTTCGTCCTTGGCGTCTCTTTGGCCCTGGAGGGTGAGTTGTATCGCCTGAACAGAACGACCATTGTGATGGAACCCAAGGGAGTGGAGGTGGATCCCGACGAGCTGGAACTTCCCGATGAGGAGGAGCCGGCAGAAGGGCAAGATGAATACGGCGATGAGGACAGTGAGCAGGACGAAACGGATGACAACTGAGACGATCGGGACAGTTGGCCTGTCCGCATGCGGGAACGGTACATATAGGCGGCTATTCGCCGGGTCTGCCCTTGCCGGGGAGGCCGGACGGTCATCCGCTATATGCGACGGCACAGTACGCATCTGTGGCTGTAATCCGGCTCTCGCCGGCGCGGAGGGGAGATAGCATTGTGACAGCTGTTTCCTATGTACTGATACGCTTTGTCATGCTCTTTCTTGAGGTGTTGCTGCTGGCCATGTTTGTCCGGGCTGTGATGAGCTGGTTCACGATGGGAGAGGAGAACAGATTGATGAATTTCCTCTGCCTTGTGACCGAGCCGGTGATCATGCCGGTGCGGAGGCTGTGCGTCCGGTTCGGCTGGTTCCAGGACGTACCTCTCGATATCCCTTACCTGATCACCACGCTACTTCTCAGCCTGATTGTCTCCATACTGGAGGGAGTGCTTTTATGAGCCGTGAAGCGGGGCAGGACCCAAGCAACAGGTACCCGGCAGCTCCGGACGAGGGAATCCGCATCCTGTATGCTCGGCTGGAGGATCTGCAAGTCAAGGCCGACCGGGGGGAGATGGCGATGACCGGCTTTCTCACTCCCAGAGAGGCTATGTATGCCCGTCGCTTCCTGACCCATCGGCTGTCGGGAGGCCTTGCCCTGTTGTGGGGCGGGTACGGGGAGGCGGAACGGGTGCGGGCCATCCTCCTGCCGTCCTATGTGGAAGGGTTGATCGACCCGGCCGGATTGGCGGAACATCCGCAAGCCGCCCTGTCTGAGGCGGGCTTTGAACCTCTGTCCGAGGCGATTTCCGAGGATGTGACAATCCTGCGCGTGTGTGGCTCCGGCTACTGCACCTTGACCCACCGGGACTTTCTTGGCGCCGTGATGGGAGCCGGTCTTGACAGAGACGCTGTCGGGGACATTATCCCCGAGAACGATAGTATGGCGTTGGTCATCTGTAGCCATTCTATATCCGAGTACTTGATGACAGCACTGAAGCAGGTAGGGCCGGATACGGTGCGGGTGAGCCAAGCAGCCCCGGATGAATGTCCGGTTGAGTACCGCCGTACACGGCCTGTCCACGATACAGTGGCGTCTGAACGACTGGATTGCGTGGTGGCAGCCTTATGCATGCTGTCCCGGGAGAGGGCACAGGCCCTGATCCGGAGCGGGCTGTGCGAACTGGATTACGAGGCCGTGACAAACTGCGACAGGACGGTATCCCCACCTGCTGTGTTGTCTGTCAGAGGATACGGAAAATATCGGGTATCATGCTTTGATGGAGAAAACAGGCGGGGACGATTGCGCCTGCGGGCAGAAAAGTATCTGTGATATATACGCCGCATGCCGGTTCCAACGGGTAACAGGCGGGCAACGGACAGATACTAATCATATTTTTATTAGTAAGGAGTTTTCAATAGACATATGGCTAAGGATTACACAAGTACGCTCAATCTGCCGGCAACGGACTTCTCTATGAGAGCCAGCCTGCCCCAGAGGGAACCGGAGACCCTGAAATACTGGGACAAGATCGATCTGTACCATACCATGCTCAAGGAGGGCGAGGGGAAGCCAACCT
>CAZQAI010000020.1:0-13854 GCA_964591305.1 uncultured Clostridium sp. | reverse complement strand
TTCCCGGCTCTGGGCTTACGCCGGTGTTGCTGTAATCGAAGGGTTCCACTTCAATGGTAAAGCCAGGCGTGCTCAATTGGTTACCGGCGGAATCGGCCACCGTGATGCATACATTCGCCACGCCCGGCAGCTGCGCAGCCCATTCCGGAATAATAGCCAGGATACTGCCGTCATCGCTGACAGTGCAAGAGGAGAAGCTCTGCGTGTCTCCGTCCGGACGGGTCACAGTCAGCGTGACACTGTCAGTCGTCTGCGCCCTGATGGGTATGCCGTTGCTTGTCAGCACGACATGCAGCAACCGGATTCCGCCGTCATACTGCTTGATCCACATTCGAATCGTGCTGTTCTTGTCGTATACCTCCAAACGCATGGTTTTGATAGCCGCCGTCATGTTGTAATTCCTCCGTCAATATAACTGTAAAGCGTGATTTTCGGGTCCCCCACCGTTATGCCGGTCAGGCGGTCACGCAGCACGTCATACTCTGTTTTGATGACCTTCGCCCGCATGTCGACGCCCAGCGGCTCATGAATCACCCTGACTGTATCGCAAACCCGCACATTCACGCCCGGGCGCACGCATTCTACAGTCAGGCTGGAGCTGTCCCGCGCCAACTCCTCTCCGTATGTGGCTATATAGTCGTTTGACGCCTCTCTCAGCGTTTCCTTGGTGATGTCCGTGTCCGTCGGCATACGGTCTGTCATGTCAACAATCAGTACATTGGGAACAGACAAGTCATGAGCCTGCGGCAGTGGAACTGTGTAGCTGTCCAGCACAACCGGCCCATTGCTCGAAATCGCATAAGGGAAGATGGCGGTATACCCGTTTGTCTCCCCTTCATCCAGCTGAAAAGAGGTCATGTTCTGGCCGTACCGGATCGTGAACCCTTTGTCTGTTCCTCTGCGCGCATGCAGTTTCACCGTGAGATTGTCCCACTCCAGCTCTCCGCCCGTCACGTCCTGCACCGCTCCGGCCAGCTCCCGCACACTGAAGGGAACCTTAAGCGCAAAGTTCAGCGTCGCGGTCGGTATTTCGATGTCAATGTCACTCTCCACAGTAAACGGCAGCGGTTTGCTCAGTGTGTCCGTCAATGCCTTAGAAATCAGAACGGCGGGGGTCCCGTACAGCAATACCATGTTCGGTACCACGTACCCACAAAGATCATAGCTGATATGACGTGCCCTGTATGTTGTGGTGCCATCCAATGACTTGGATGTCGCGTAAATTCTGAAAATCTGTGTTCCCTGGTTGCTCGTCACCTTGACGCACTGTTTCATTCCCAACCTGGAAAATAGTTTTCCTCCGGCCGGATAGGTCAGCACCATTTCGTACGTGCTGTTTCTTTCCTCAGTCACGGTGCACGCAGTGCACTCCTGTAAAAAGCCAAGTCCGAAGGATGTGAAGGATGTTTCTGTCCTGTCATAAAGAATCGGGATCATAGGAACCTCCATCGCGGCGTGATGTCCACAGCGGTCACGTCCCCGGCAAATGAAACAACTGTTTTACCGGGCTCCAGCACTGGGAAGCTGCTCTCACCGCTCACGGCCGTGTTCATCGATGTGGATCCTTTGTAGCACTCCATTTCCTGTGAATCAATCTCGATGTATTCAGATATATCCGTGAGTATCCACGTCTTGCACACATTCGCATACGTCAGGGAAAGTGACCCATTCCCTGTCCCCGTTACCTTTATGTACGGATAGGCCGCTATACTTTCCGGATTATACAGAATGTCTCCCGAGGAGCTGATGCTTACGGCACGCTCTCCTGAGTTTCTATACCGGTATGGTAAGCAGGAAAAGGTAATGGTCGCTTTGCCTACTCTTCGGATGACCTCTGTGAAATTCAGCTTTGACGCGAATATGGCAAGCCGGAAGCAGCTTGGATCGTAGCTGTCCGTCAGACGGAAGTAGCGGCCCGACCCGGCACCGCTCAGCAGCCACGCCCGCACACGTTCCGCGACATGTTCCATCTCCGCTCGGTTTTTCCCTTTGAAGAACACCGTGTAGCTTACCGTGACGTTGCCGATGCGTCCCCCCGGCAGGATCAAGTCTCCATCCCGCCCGGGTACATCCGCCTTTTCCACTTCAAATGCCGACATGGACAGATTCTCTTTGCTTTCCACAATCAGCCCGAAGTCCTCTGATGAAATGCCTCTGTACGTAAAGCCTGCGCTCATTCGAACACCGCCTTCTTTTTCTTGATGTACAGCCCTGCCGTTTCCATGATCTCCTGTGTCAGAGTCTCAATATCGTCATGGCTGTAATTGTTGAACTGCTCTATATGTAGCTCAATGGATACCTTTTCTTCCCCATATGCCATGGCGGATGCCGCTGCCATGCCGGCTGAGGGGATGGCAGCCGTGGTAACGGTCATGTCCATACCGACTGTCGCATCGTGTATGGTCCCTTTTATCTGCCGCATCATGGCATTCGCGGACTTGACCGCCTGTGTCGATGTGCTGTCAATGCCCTCTGCAAGCCCTTCGGTCAGCATGCTGCCAACCCATTCCATTTCCCGCGAAGGGGAATGAATGCCGAAAAAGTCACAGAATCCATCCTTGATGGTCTGACCCAGCCCCTTGAATTTGTCCACGATCCAGTCCTTTGCCGATAGAATGCCGTTCCAAAGCCCCTGCAGCAAATTACGGCCGATCTCGCTCATAGTATCCCAGGCTGCCCGAAAGCCGTCCGCAAGGCCGCCGATTATGCCGACACATAGATTCTTGAGGTAGCTTCCGATCCCCGACAGAACCGCGCCCGGATCGGAAAATAAGCCGGACAGAAGGTCAGTACCCGCTTGTTGAATGTTCGCGCCAAAGCTGAACAGCGTGTCGATCAGGCCTATGATAAGCTGCGGAATGGCGCGGGCTATAGCGGCCAAGATGGCCGGCAAGTCACTCACAAGGGAAGTCAGCAGGGTCACACCTGCCTTGATGATCTGCGGGGTCGCACTCAGAAGCCCCTCAACCAACCCGGTAATGATGGCCGGTAAGGCATCAATCAGCAGCGGCACGGACTGCACCAGGCCATCCGCCACGGCAAGCAATATGTCGAGCACCGTGTCAAGCAGCGTGGGGATCTGGTTGACCAACTCAGCGCACACCGCCATCACCGCGCCCACCACCGCCGGAAGCAGCGTAGGCAGGGCCTGTGTAAGGCCTTCGGACAGCGACTGTACCATCTCAACCGCTGCCGGAACCAGCTGCGGCAACGCATCGGACAAGCCGCCGATCATCGTGGTGACCATCAGCACCGCCACATCGGCCAGCTGTGGCAGAGCGCCGGAGAGCGTGTCCAGCAACTCACCCGCTATGCCTGACACCGCTTCCACAACAAGCGGCAGATTGTCAATCATGGCCTGGCCGACAGACAGGAAGACCGTTCCCACCATGTCCAGCAGTGTGGGCAGATAGGCCGCCACCATGTCCAGTGCTTGCGGCAGGATATCGCCCAGCACATCCGCCATGGCCCCTATATCTCCTCCGGCGTCCTGTATGCCGGTCGTGAACCGGTTGAGCAAATCAACACCTTCCCCGCCAAGCTCTGTCAGAACCGGTAGAAGAACCGTTCCGAGCGCATTCTTCGCCGCTGTGCAGCTGTTCGACAAATACTGAATCTGATCATCCAGAGCCCCGTAGCGATTCAGCAGCTCATCGGACAGGACATACCCGGCCTTGCGCGCCTTGTCGCCCAGCTCTGCCATTCTGTCGGAACCGGCTGTAATCAGCGGATTCAGGTCCTGCGCAGATGCTCCAAGCAGGGTCATGGCCAACGCGTCCCGCTCGGTTTCGTTCTCTACCTGCCCCAGCGCGTCAATCAGCTCCCAGTAGACCGTATCCCCATCGCGCAGCTGTCCATTGGCGTCCAGTACGGATATGCCAAGCCGGCTGTAAGCCTCCGCTATGGAGGCGGAGCCATCTGCGGCGGACTTCATGGATTTGATGTTTTTCGCCATCGAATCGGTCAGCGTTTCGGTTGAAACGTCAACCAGCTCGGCGGCATACATGTACTCCTGCAGCTTGTCGGTCGCCAGACCGGTCACTGTCGATTCGGTCAGAATGGTATCCGCAAAGGACGCGCCGCTCACCGACATGTTTGCCAGCGCCTTACCCGCGGATACAAGACCGCCCGCGATGGAGACACAGGAGGCCGCCATGGCCGCGCCAGCCGTTTTGCACACATTGCCAAGAGCGGACAAGCGGCTGCCGGTTTTTTCAGCCGTATCGCCGCTCTCCTTGAGCTTTTCCGTCATGCTCTCGGTACTGTCCTGTGCCTTATCTTCCTCTTTGGACAGCGCCTCCAGAGCGGCATTTTGAGAGGACATCTCATTCTCCATTTTGTGGAGCGCCGCCTGTGCCTTGTTCAGCTGAATCTGCCATTCCTGTGTAGCGCGATCATGCGCGCCGTATGTTTCCGTGGCCTCTTCCAGCGCCTTTTTCAGCGTGTCAATTTTCTGCTTTTGGACTTCGATCTCCTTGCCGAGCACCTGATTCTTTTGCGTCAGCGCTTCCTCTGAATCGGCGTTCTGAGCAAATCGCGCGGTGACTTCGGTCAGTTCCGATCCCAACACCCTCATGCTTTGATTGATCGCGGCCAAGGCCGTTTTAAATTCCTTCTCGCCGTCTACAGCCAGCGAGATGCCCGCCTTGCTCCCCATGAACAGCACCTCCTTTCACATAGACTACAGGCCTGTCGGGATCACGTCGTCAATGGTGGCCCCATAAGCGTCCGCTGTCGGACGTAACCCGCTTTGCTGGCGGAATAGCGCAAACCAGTCGGATATCAACCCGAACGGACACAGGGCCACTTGCTCGCGGCTCATATGCATGTACCGCATGCCAAAGTATACAAGCCGGGTGAACAGCCCGCCGGACAACGCGTCTTGGGCATCGTCACTTGTTGTATCCAGGCATGTTCCCCGGCTGTTCAGTTTTTTCCCGTATCCTCCGAACTTTGAAGACTGCTCTGCGTCCCCTTGCGAATGGCCGCCAGTACGGCAGCCTGCATGGTGGCCATGTCGGCAGGCGTGACTGTGAGCGCCAACTCCTCCGGATCGACAAGCGGCTGACTTTCGCCCGTGAGCTTGTTGGCAATCAGAATGGTCTGGTTGGACAGCAGACAGAACAGCCACACAACCGTGTCCATTGCCTTGACCGCGTCTTTCGATTCGGACAACGTATGTCCTAAGCCATCCAGCCCGCCGAACTGCTGCGCAATGTCACGCATAGCCCTTACTGTCAGCATAAGCGCGTATTCTTCTCCGTTCAGCGTCATCCGCTCGGCGCGTTCCTCGTTCAGAAATTCACTCATGTCTCATGCCTCCTGCTTGGCTGCTTGCCGCGTCAGGTTGTGCCGTATTTGGGCTCATACACTGCGTCAAACCAACCTGAAACGGTCGAAGCGGACACACTGGCCTCGCCCTCCGTCACCTCTGCTTTCCACGGATGCTTCCCGGCCGTATCCGGCTTGTTCCTGCGCAGGATGGTGCCCTCAATCGTTGGTGTCTTGAATGAGATGCTGTCTTTCTTGGTTTCCAGCTCAACCGACGGTACGCCGAACTTGACCCGGTACAGCCAAAAGTAACGGTACTTGCCGTTTGGCTTTCTTGAGCGGAATCCTAACGCCACATAGGGGGCCCTGTCCTCCGCTGTGTCGATCAAAGCGCCGTTTGTATCTACGGTTGCACCGGTCAAATCAGCGGCGACAGCGGCACCAATGTCGTTGACTCCCAGCGAAATGGTCCCGGAGGAAAATTCCTTGACCGCTTCGTCCTCGCCATCGTCGGCATATAGAATGGCCTCGTTCAGCTTGACGGATACATTGGCGGTGATCGCCTTGGCCAGTACGGCAGGTGTTTCATATGTTTCCTCTCCGCTCGCGCCCTCTGTAATTTTGGCGTAGCACAGCTTATCAAGTCCTATGGTTGACATGCTTACTCCTCCTCAAATTCGTAGTATTGTGCCACATCAATGGCATAATGATGGTATCTTGTATCCTGATCATACCCGACAAAGCGTCTGGCTGTGATCGTATACCCGGCCTCCAGGATGGCTCTGACCAGCTGCCTGACCTTCTCGGTATAGCTGCCCCGGATGTACAGGGATAGCTGCACCTCCTGCACATCCAGCTCCGGTTTGTTGTCCCCATACAGGTCAAGCTCATCCGTCAGCGGAACCGCCACCAGATACACATCCGGCGGACGGCTGTCCCAGTGCCCCGTCTCAAAAGGCAGACCCAGCGGCTCCGCTGTCAGCAGTGTTTTCAGCTCATTCAACAGACTCATAGCTTGTCCAACTCCTGCCGGATGATCCTGGCGGCGATGTCCTCGCAGTCCTTGCTTTTGGCCTTGCTTGCCGGACGCATGAACGGGTGAGCCTTTTGACCGCTCTTGCCGTACTCCAGCACATTGGCGATCATGGCATTGGTCGCCACATAGTAGCTCCGGTGGGGCTTGCCGTTGGCCTTACTCTCCTTGGCGTCGTGCTGCTCTCTCCTGGGCTCATTGAATCCGATGTGTATGTTCCACCCATCGACTCCGTGCTTGACCGGCGTCACACCAAGAGAGGCCAGCAGCTCGCCGGTCGACCGTTTACTAGTCGCGATCACGGCACTCAGCCTGTCCCGCACCTCCTGCAGCATGACCGCTCCCGCCTCCTTCAGCGCCTTGTCAACGATGGCTTGTATGGTGGCGGTGTCTTCGGCCTGCCGTAGCTTGCGCTCCAGCTCTACCGGCATTGTAACCTGACATTTAGCCAACTGTCCCCACCACCTTTTTGGCCAGTACCTCGATGTACATCCCACGTCCCTTGACATTCTCCGCGGATATGACCGAATAACGCCCACCCGGGCCTGTGATGAAGCAGTCCGTATCCACCGTCACGCCCGGAATGCGGCGGAATCGGAACAGGTCTGTAGCCTCCGAGAAGGCGGCAAGATTCACCCATTTCAGACTGCTGTGCCGTTCCTCGTGATACACACGAATCGTGGCAATGGGATGGTCATCGCGGCTCTGAAATCCCTCCTCATCCTCTGTGACAGTCACGCGGATGATTTCGGCGAATTCGTTCATTTTTCCAAAGCTCATGCTACACCCTCCAATCCTTTTCAAGCGCCAGCAGTCGGTTGACTGTTTTCCAACATTGTTCTTCCGCCTGTACATTGTCGGCAAAGAATCCTCCGGTTGAGCCGTCCCGGGATTCGTAAAGGTGGGAGGCCAGTATGATGACAGCCCGTTCTGTTGTCAGCGACATCACCGAAGTGGGATTTTCCTCACCGGTTGCTTGCTCACACAGAACTGTGTAGCTGCCTGGGGTGCGGTTCTGATACTGTTCGGCATAGGTCACGGCGGAGGCCACCATGTCGCAAAGGAGTTGATCGTCCTCCTGATGATCAACCATCAGATTCGCCTTGACCCTTTCAAGGAGCATACTTTTCATGTTCTCTGTCATCTATCACCGGCCGCCTCCTTTCGCCCGACTCAGGCCTGCTTGAGGTACTGCACCGCCTCAGAAACGGTCAGAAGACCATCGACTCGGGCCGTCACCTTGAAGCCAACCTGGTCATGACCGGCATACAGCTCGTTGAGTCTCTGCATCTCAACGCCCTGGCGATCTCCGATCCAGTAGAAGGTAAAGTCACCGATCACAATGGATTTGTTTCCGGTGGCCATGGCGGGCATGGCATCAGATGTCAGCAAGGGCCGCCCTAACAGCATGTCGGGCTGACCTTCCATCAGGGATGGTGTCCACATGTACTGGCCGTCGCTGCCCTTGAGCTTACGGACTGCCTTTACGGTGGAATCCTTCATCAGCCAGCGGGCGTTCTTTCTGTACGGAGCCTTCAGAGCGTAGAATAAGTCCATCAGCTCATCGGAGGTCACAGCGGCGGCTGCGGCGGCCGTTTTGGCAAGTGTTCCGCCGTTGGTTTCGTCCAGGATACCCTTGGGCTTTCCGGCTCCGTCTCCATTGATAAATCCGTCCTCCTCTTTTTCCCCGATGGAACGGGTCAGCTCCTCACGTATATACGCCTCCAGGTCAAAGGCTGCGTCATGCAACAGCTCGTTTGATACCCTGATAAGGGCGCCCAGCTTGTGAGCCTCCAGGGTTTTCTGACCGAACACAGGATCCGTGGTGCCGGTCGTCAGGTCACCTTCCTCCGCAACCCACGCGGCGGCGGCCTTGGTCGTCACCACGGGAATCTTGTGGGTGCCGGATGTGTTGACCTTGTGACAGATGGCGCGAAGACCGCTCACTTCGTCCAGTCCTGACAACAACTGGCGCTCAAATTCCTCCGGCACCAGGTAGCCGCCCTCTGCTCCGGTTCCTGCCTGGAGGGCATTGGAAAAGCCGCGCCGCAGGCCGTCCGAAAAGGCCTTGCGGTAGGTCTCGGAGCCATTCGCGCCGGTGCTCTCTCCCGGTCTGCCGGTCAGTGGGGTACTGGAAGGCGTATTCAGCATGATCTCTGTCTGCTGGGCCCTCTCCTCACGGGCTATGGCCGCGGTTTGGGCGTCCAATTCGGTTTCCATGTTCTGATAGGTGGCATCGTCCTCGACTGTCAGGGTGCCGTTTGCCTGGCGGTGTGTGTTGAGGAAAGCCTTCATGCTTTCCCAGTGCTCCGCTCTTTTCGCTCTCAATTCGTTGATGGTCATGTTCTTTTTTCCTTTCTTGCGTTTTTGTGTATTTTTTTCGTGTGATTACCGTGTCATGAGCCGGTCCATCAGCTCGTCCACCCGCCTTCCGGATGGCATGTTGGTGTGCTTGTCTTGCCCGTTTACACCCGCCAGACGGTTCAGAATGGCCGCGTCGGCGGTCTTCCGCTCGTAGCAGTAGCTGGTCCTCGCGGCATCTTCCGGCCAATACGTGCCGTCCTGCGCCGTTTCCGTGGCCAGGCTTGCCTCCCCGTTGCCCAGAATGCCGTCGCAAAAGCCAAGCTCAAGCGCCCGGTTGGCGTTCATCCAGCTCTCCGCCTCCATCATGTGGGCCAGACGCGTCCTGGATAGGCCGGTCTTGCGTTCGTAGGCATTAATGATGGATTCGCGCACCTCATTCAGAATGTCAGCCGCCTTTTCCATCTCGTTGTGGTCGCCTATCGCGATTGTGGACGGGTTGTGAATCATCATCATGGCGGTGGGCGACATCAGAACAGGATAGCCGCTCATGGCTATGACGGACGCGGCTGAGGCGGCCATGCCGTCAATCTTGACGGTCACCCGATTCTGTAGGCTTTGGCGTCTGTACTCCATCAGCATGGTGTAGATTTGGCTGGCGGCAATACAGTCTCCGCCCGGCGAGTTGATCCAGACCGTGACGTGTCCCGAACCGGCGAATAACTCTCCTCGGAAGGTCGCGGGCGTGATGTCGTCACAGCCCCATGTTTCGTCCGCGATTTCTCCATCGATGATCAGCTCCCTCTCTGGGAACTCGCCGTTGGCGGGAGCCGCTCCCTTTCCGGATCGGTCGCGGAAAACCCAGAAATGTTTCATGTGGTATGTACCCTCCTTGCTCTCAGCTCTGCCTGTATGCCTGTCCGGCCTCTGAGATCGGCATCATGTTGCCGTTGACAAGGTAGGCGTTTCCTCCTTTCTCTTCCGGAATCAGATCCATGTCTTCCTTTTCCCGGATATCGTTGGTACTCATCCATCCGTTCTGCCTGGCGGTGGCGTACCCGTTCATGCGGCTTTGATAGTCGCCTCTTAGCAGGCCTTCCAAGTTGAATTTCCAGAACAGGTTCTTTTTCTGCTCCGGAAGAAGTAAAGCACGGGACAGTCCCATTTCCCAACGTACCACCCAGGGCTGCAGGGTATACTGTACGAATTCCATACTCATCTGCTCAATGTTGGAAAAGCTGGACTTGTCCAGGTCTCCCACCATGTGCGGCGGAACCCGGAAAATACGGGCGATCTCATTGATCTGGAATTTGCGGGTTTCCAGGAACTGCGCCTGCTCCGGCGTGACCGAGATGGGTTGATACTTCATGCCCTCCTCCAGCACCGCCACCTTGCCGCTGTTGCGTGTACCCCCGAATTTCTGCTGCCAGGTTTGCCTGAGCTTTTCCGGGTCTGATACCTTCCCCGGATGCTCCAGTACGCCGGACGGCTGGGATCCGTTGGCGAAGAAGGAGGCTCCGTACTCCTCGCAGGCAATGGCCATGCCAATGGCGTTTTTCGCCATAGCGATGGGGGAATAACCCACAATGCCGTCATACCCAAGGCCGGGAATGTGCATCACATCCTCCGGTGACAGGTATACCGTAGTCTGGCGCGCGGTGTTTGGATCAGACGTGTCCCGGATATACTTGTAATACAGCCGTCCCTTGCTGTCTCTGTCCACGGTCATTTTGTGTGGCATCAAGGGATACAACGCCACCACTTCGCCTCGGTTGTTCCGAATGATCTGGCTGAAAGCGTTGCCCCATAATAAAAGGTGCGTCATCATGGGTTCCCGGAACACAAAGGACGTCATCTCCGGATTCGGTTCGTCGTGCAGCAATCCGTATAAACTGAGGTCAGTCGCCTTTTCCCGGCTTCCGTTTGCCTTGATTCGGTACAGGTGCAAAGGCAGCCCGGCAATACTTTCAGAAATGATCCGCACGCAGTCATAGACCGCCGTCAGCTGCATGGCAGTCTGTTCGGACACATAGGTTCCCGACGATGACCCACCCGTGTAAAAGTGGTACCTGTCTCCCTGTAAACTGTCCCTCGGCTTTTTCAGCTTTTTGAATAATCTCATGTGGCTCTCTTTCTGCGTGTTATATGATAATCATGTCACGCTCATCGTACACCGATGCCTCACTCGCTCCGTTTCGTATGGCACGGTCAAGCGCCATGATGGTGGCAACCGCGCCGTCGATCTTTTCTGTTGACTTTTCCTTGTCCGCCTTTATGTTCCCGGCCGGATCCTTTCTGATTGTCACATTGTCAAACATCCACCGCAGAACCGGATGCCCCCCGTGTGCCAGGCGTCCACCAAGAGCCAACGTCATCAGCTCTTTGGTCGGCGGGGACATATCCTTGAAGCCCTGTCCGAACGGCACCACGGTAAATCCCATTTCCTCCAGATTCTGCACCATCTGCACCGCGCCCCAGCGGTCAAAGGCGATTTCCCTGATATTGAACTTCTTGCCAAGATCACCAATGAACGACTCTATGAATCCGTAATGGATGACATTTCCCTCTGTTGTCTGTACAAACCCTTGGCGTACCCATACATCGTAATTGACATGATCCCGCTTGACCCGCAGCTCCACCGTGTCCTCCGGGATCCAAAAGTAAGGCAGTATGATGTATTTGTCTTGATCCGATGCCGGCGGAAACACCAGGACAAAGGCGGTTATGTCAGTTGTGCTGGACAAGTCAAGTCCTCCATAGCATACCCTCCCGGCGAGTGCATCCGGGTCAACCGGCCCGCTGTTCGCGTCCCATACCTTCATGGGCATCCAACGAACCGTTTGCTTGACCCATTGATTGAGGCGAAGCTGGCGGAACGCGTTCTCCTCGACCGGATTTTGCTTGGCCGATTCGCACGCTGTCCGCACCTTGTCTATCGGAACTGTAATGTCAAGAGACGGATTGGCTTTGTACCATACCTGTGGGTCTGTCCAGTCGTCCTCCTCGTCGGCACCGTAGATCACCGGATAGAATGTGCTGTCATGCTTGCGGCCTTCCAGAATGTCAACCGCCTTGCAATGCTGCTCCCAGCATACCGTGTTGGTGTTGTCCCCTGCGGTGGTAATCAGGAAATACAGCGGCTGCATGCGAGCATCTCCGGAGCCCTTTGTCATCACGTCGAACAGCTTGCGGTTTGGCTGCGTGTGCAGTTCATCAAATACGACACCGTGGACATTGAAGCCATGCTTGGAGAAGGCGTCAGCCGAAAGCACCTGATAAATGGAACCTGTCGGCAAATACAGAATCCGTTTGTTTGATTCCAGAATTTTCACCCGCCTGGACAGTGCCGAGCTGTTTCTGACCATATCCGCCGCCACCTCAAACACGATAGAGGCCTGCTGCCTGTCAGCTGCGCATCCGTATACCTCCGCCCGCTCCTCAAAATCTCCACAGGTGAGCAGCAGGGCCACTGCAGCGGCCAACTCGCTCTTTCCCTGCTTTTTGGGAATCTCAATGTAAGCGGTCGTGAATTGCCGCCAACCGTCCGCCTTGATGACGCCAAACAAGTCCCGTATGATGCGTTCCTGCCAGTCAATCAATTCAAATGGCTTTCTGGCCCATATGCCCTTGGTGTGCGTCAGACACTGGATAAAACTTACCGCATAATCGGCACGTTCTTTGTCATAGTGAGCGTTTGACTCCATGAAGCGGGTCGGTTGATACCCGGTCAGCTTTCTCATTCCGGACATCCCTTCAGCTCTGCTATCCACGTCCTCTTTCTCCCTTGCCTGACATTTGCCATCAGTATAGCAGTGATCTGCGGGACAAACGGGACAACTATGGCCAATTCCGTATACCCTGCGTGTATAGTCAAACATCCTGCCCGCCTCATAAAGCGGGGGTTGGATGTTACGCTTTGCGTCCTCTTTCAAGCAGGTGTTCCATCATGTCATCGCCCTGTGTGTCGGCTCCCTCAGAATACTGACGCACCAGAGAGGATATTTCCTCCCACAATCGATTCGCCTGATTCAGGTATGTCTGGGACATAGCCACATAGGGTGACGCAATAGCTCCGCCGGTCGTGGGATGTTTCCCCAGCAGTCCATATTCCGAGATGGCCCGTTCACACTGTGCGAAACGTGCGTAACACAGTGCAAATGCTTCAATCTTTTCCTTTCTGATCAGATCGGCACACCCTTTTTTATAAATCCATGTCCACACATCTGCATATATTTGTGTAGCTCCCAGAGACTTACCGTCCTTTTGAATTTTTTTCAAAAAAGCCGCCGGTTTTGGCATCTCACCTCCGATCAAGTCCAGAACCTTCGGCAAAGCCTCGTTTGCCCCCAAAATTTTACCCTCAGCTATTTTAATGGATACATCTTTTTTCTTACGTCCCGCTCCCGGTCTGGCTCCGCCCCGATTTGTTCCATCTTTCGCCATTATGTTTTGCCTCCGTCTTTTATATTCCGTTTGATTTCCGATTTTTTTGTGTGAGGGTCCCTACCCGTTGATTGCTATGTTCACGCAGAGATTTCAACCCCCCCTGGGGGGCTTTCCCCATCGGTCCCCCCGCTCCGCATGAAGACGAGCGTGGCATGCAAGGCATAAGCTCATCAGATTATCCTGACGGTTTGTACCGCCTTCTGACAACGGCTTTATATGGTGAACATGTTCTACCGGCACCATTTTTCCTGCCTGCAGACATATTTCACACAGCGGGTGTTCTGTAACATATGCCGCCCTGATAGCTCGCCATTGCGTGCCGTATCGTTTTGCCGTCTCCGGTGCTCGCTGATATTTCTCATACCGTGCATTTTCTGCTTTTTCATGCAACGTGCAGAATCGTCTGTCCGTCAACGCCGGACACCCAGGGAAAGCGCACGGTTTTTTGGGTTTTCTCGGCATATCTCCTCCTGTTCTCGTTACCCTTACCGACGCCGGAGGTAACGGTAACATATTTTCTTTACGCTCTCATACGTATTTCCCCCGCCAATTCGTGCGGCCACCTGTATCCATGAAAGATTTTCTTCAAAACGCAATCTGAAAATATGTCTTGTCAGCCTGTCCGGTATCTGCTCTATATACGCTTTCAGTCGCCGATACTCCGCCTGATTTTTTTCTATCCGTTCCCGGATGACACGGCTCTTGTCTGTTGTATCCCTCTCAAGCTCGCGTTCATCCTCGGCAATCTCCAACTGTATCCAGTACAGCTCTTCCAATTCCTTTAGAGTCATTTTTATTTTCCC
>CAZQAI010000019.1:0-13926 GCA_964591305.1 uncultured Clostridium sp. | reverse complement strand
ATCCAGCACCAGTGCGAACTTGCGTTTGACTTTGACCCACTCCCCACGCTTGATGACGCAATTCTTCCCGTTGATGGCCACATACACATCATCCCGGTAGCGGTCATTGTCCCGGAACAGCTTGATGGCTACCTCCTCATTGAGGTAGGCTTCGGCATCGTACTTGCTCATTCCCATTCATCCTTTCATTCTGTTCTGTTTGGCCTGCAGGCAGGAGCTTCCCAAAAGGGAAGCTCGCCTGCTGTGTCACTGTGTGATCAGTTTTCGCCCGACTCAAAGGTAGAGGTGGTCTCGATACGAACCATGAATGCCTCCACCAGACGAACCGTGACCTTGTTGGCTTTCCAGCCCACTGTTGCCCGCTGGTTCAGCGGATCAGAGGTACCGGCGCTGCCCAGCTGCTTGACAATATGTTCCAGACCACCCGAAGCCAGCTCGGTGGTTCCGTAGGCGTTATCGCCCATCACAAGGGTGGCATATACATCCCGTCCCTCGGCCCCGGCCTCACCCGGATAGATCACGGTGTCATTGGCGCAGGTCACGCTCAGGGTCTTGGTCTTGGTGCTGTCGGTGTACAGCGTCATGGTTGTGGTGGTATTGGCGCCCACATACCCACGCTGTCCCCCGATCAGTACCCAGCGGCCCACCAGTTGGGAAGCCTTGACCCCGGCCGCAGAGCCGTCGAAGGGAATGCTGTTGGAATTGCTCACGCCGCTGGAAGCATTGACCCTCAGAACGCGGGTGTCTTCCGCCAGATCGGGAGCGTGGAAAATCTTGGCCTCCGTGGATTCCACGAAACGCACACCCTCGATCCGTCCGATCTCCCCTTCAAAGATGTGGGAAGGATCGGCGTACTGGTTGGGGTACTTCCAATTGGGGTCATTCATCAGGTCATAGGACACATCCGGGTGGATAATGGCCACATAGGAGCCATGGATCTTCTCGGCGTTCTGACTTTTCAGGAAGCGAACCGCCCGACGGATGCAGTCCACCGTCAGGTAATGGTTACCGCTCTCCTTGCCACCTTCCAGCAGGTACCGGGCAGAGACGGCATTCTCGCCATACTGCACATTGGTGCCGCCTGCCAGCACCTCGCGGGAGATGGTGTCCAGGGTACGTCCGGCCTGGGCACCCAGGAGCTTGGTGGCCATGCAGAGATTATTGTCTACTGCCGACATGATCAGCAGGTCGGTCAGCTCCACATAGCCACCGTACTGGGCCACAGTCGCCTCCACCACGCTCACCCGCAGATTCTGGCCATCCGGCGTAATCCCCTCTGAAATGGGGGTCAGCTGTTTAGGCAGAGGATCGTACTTGCGGAAGGAAATGGTTTTGGCTCCTCTGGGAATCTTGTGCTTCTGAGCAAACTGTTCATGGCATAAGTAAGGCTCGGCGTTGTCAATCAGGTAGTCGCTGTAATAAGTCCGCATCTCGGCCGACAGGCCTTCGCCTTGCCCGTAAGGGGTCACGGTTCCGGTCGTAGTATCAGACACACCCTCAGTGCCTTGAATCCGGGTGCCGGATGCGAAATGCTGAAGGAAGGCTCCGCTCCCGGAGTTTCTCCGATCGATCATGGTTTCCATCATACTCCTGTCTCCTCATCTGATATACTGATAGTTCACAAACGGATGCTCTCACCCCGCCCCGCCCGTCTGGCCAGCATGGCCCGATCCTCACGGGTCAGATGATCCACAGACGGGTGCATCCGCACCGCCCCTCTGGCGGACAGGCCGTTTTCACAGGGACGCAGTCCCCGGGCGGCTATATGCTCCGTCAGGCGGCTCTCTGCCTCGGCTACAGCGGCCTCAACCGCCGCACGGACAGCCTCTGCCACCAGCTCCTCCCCGTGGCAAAGGGTGTATGCCTGTGCCAGGGTAGGTCTTACTTCTCCACAGACAAGGCCTCGGAAGGCAGGATCTTTCATTTCCCGCTCCAGGTCAAAGGTGGGATACACCGCCCGGAGCGCCTCGGCTTGCGTGCCATACGTGTCCTCCTTCATGTCGGTCTGTGTGGATGTCGGGTCTGCGGCTTGCACTGTCCCGGCCGTTACGGCCGCTGGATCAGGCTGCTCTACAGGATCCGATTCAGCCTGTTCCGCATCCTCGGGTTGTACCTCAGGCTGTGCTTCGGGCTGTACCTCTGGCTGTAAAGCGGACAGCATATCCCGTGTGAGAATCGGGATACCCGTCTCCTCCACCCCCTCCTCGGGTGTGACGCTCTGTCTGCTCTCATCGCCGGCCACGGGAAATGCGTCCTCAGATGTGGCAGCTCCCTTTGCCGGCCTTGTGACCGGTGTGCCTGCCGACAGGGTCTCCCCCCTGTCGGCCTGTTGTTGATTCTCCATACCCTTCCTCCTCTCCGAATATGCCGTCAGCCATATCGGCTGTACCGGCTTTCCTTGCTTGGTTCCGGCCTCTGAACAACGCCACGCAGCAGGGGTAAGCATGGGCAATCAAGGCAAGTCCCGCCCCCGTGACCTGCAAGGCCGTGACGTCGCACCCATCGGGAAATCCCCGGGTGCGTATCCACAGCCAACCACTGCCCTCTTGACTTTCCACTGCAGGCAGCACCATGGGCGGGTCTCCCGCCAACAGCGCTCCGGGAGAGTCGGTGACCGTGGGATCTCCCGTCCCTTTGTCTGTCCTGTCCCCCCCGGAGAAGCGGCTCTGTGCCTCCTCCAGGTAGGCCAAGCATCCGTACAAAAGGGCGGACACCCCTGCGCACACAATATCCTCCCCCACCCGGCCATGCTCTGCATGACCCCAGGCCAGAATCTCTATACCCTCCTCCCACCTCAAAAGACGTATGTGGATCACCGGTCTGTCCCGGTTTGCCCAACGTCCTGCGTTTCCAAAGACGTGCGGAGCGTCTCCACACCATCAAAATCCATACCGGACAGAGCCACTCCGGCAGCCGCACGGTTGGACGGATCAAACATACCCGCCCGGAACAGCTCCAGCATCAGCTCGTTCCGTCCGGTCCGGTTGAGAGGACTGTCCCGCTCCGCCCGGACATCAATGTCAAACACCGGACGGCGGTACAGGGGGATCCCGTGAGCAGCCATCCCTGTCTGCTTGTCCAGAAGGCCCCGGTTGGAATACCGGAGGTACTCCCACTGCCCCTTCTTCCCCACAATCCGAAAGATACGGGCGCTGTCATAGAACTGACGGATCAGCTCCACTACCTGCTGCATGATGCTGATATATGCCCGGTAGGAGCCGGCGATGCAGTCCCGACTGCCCTTGTCGCCCGCTTCCTGAAGTGCTGTGATGGCAGCCGCCGCCGTCACGCCACCCACCGTGGAGCCCTGATTGACATCTCGCACCCCGGTGGTCTCCTTGAGTTCGTCGATCTTCATCTGCCGGATATCGGTGAGCATCCCATCAATGGGGGATAGGGTGATCTGACGAAGCTTTTCTTCATCCATATCGCCCTCCACCTGAATGATACGCTTGTTGGGATCCAGGAAATCCTTCTCATTGACCCCCAGGGAACGCTTAGCCCAATACCGCACCCGGCTGGCCCAGTTGGCATACTCCAGGATGTGTCCATCCAGCTCGTCAATGTACCCCTGTGGATTCCGCCCTACGGCAATAAGGCCGTACCCGGCAGGGGTTTCCTCCTCGGGGAAGAAAACATCCAACACAAAGGGATATTCCCCGTGGTCATACCACCCCCGCTCGGCATAGGCCGGGTCGTTCTCAGAGGCGTACAACAGCGTCTCTCCTACCAGCTTGGCATAATGAAGCACCTGCCGCCCGTCAGGACGGGTGAGCTTATAGTACCAATCCACCACAGCGGTCTTACCGCCACTCCCCTCCCGGCGGAACAGGTAACTGCCTCCGTTCTCAGCCAGCGGCCCCCCTGCTCCCCGTCCCGTACCGGCTTGCTCGGCCAGCTGAGGATACCGGGCCAGCAGGGTTGCGGTATCCTCCAGTCCTGTCAGAAAAAGATGAGGACTGTCCTGAATCTGTCTGACCCCCGGCTCCCAGAACAGATTGAGCACATCGACTCGGGTAAGGTCGATATCCCCGAGCCCGTTCTCCAAATGCGGGTTCCAGAATACCCCGTAGGCGGCTACCCCGTGCTTGAGCTTTGTCCAGGCATTGTCGGCATACAGCTTGTCAAAGTGGCACCGCTGGCAGATGACAGGCAAAATTTTGGAAAGCATAGCGGCGTCGGACTCATCATCCGGCTCCCGCGGAAGAGCGGTACAGGTCGGATACCTGTCACACAGGTCAGCATGCTTGCTGCACACGCTGTTGAACAGCCAGGCCGACACCGGACGCCCATATCGGCTATCCCCCTCCCTGCTGATGTTCCCATGTCTGTTCCGCCACCAGACGGCTTCCTCGCACAGTCTGGCGTCCAAAGCCTGTTTTCCCTGCCGGTAGGCTTCCAGTAGGCTGATTGCCTCCCGCACCCGGGACACACTCAGCGTTCCCGTTGTATTCACGTTCATGTGAACCTCCTTTATATGTTTACTTTCAGGTGATCTTTCCCGCTATGTCCCTGCTATGTCATCCGCATCCGCCCCGCATACGGAGCGAGACTTTCGCCCGGCCATGAATCGGAAGACAGCGGATCATTCCAAGGTTGCCTTGCCGCGGCCGGTACACTCTCCGCCGGAGTCCGAGGCGGAGCGCAGGGATTGGCCATGAGTACATAGCGGCAAGCATCGTAGATATGATCCTCTCCTGCCGTATCCACATCCTCCACATTCACCTGTGAGTAGACCAAGGCAGGCACCGTGCGGATAAAGTGGCGGCAGGTGGAAAAGACGTACAGCATGGGCCGACCGTCCGTCCCCATGGCCAGACGGTTGTGGTACTGCTGCTTGCCAGCCAGGCGGGTGTTGTCCCCTCTGTCCCAATACACACCGTTCTTTTCCATGATTTCGCCCACCGACTCTCCGCCGTTCCGCTGAAATATGGCCGGGTCCGCCACGCCTCGGATGTGCCGTCCGCAAAGGTTGGGATCCTCCTCCTCAATCCGTTTGATCTCCTGAGCGATCCGGGCGGCTGTCCACCCTACACCGGTGTTGGGCAGAGGCTGACCGCCCCGGTCGGCGGCGCATCCGTACAGCTCCCGGATGTGGTATATCCTTCTATCATGATCCAAGCAGAACCAACAAACCGAGAAGGGATGGCGGTAGCCCCAGTCGAATCCCCGCCATACAGGCCAATCAGGCGGCGTGCGAAACGGTGTGATGACATGTGTCCCCAAACGGTCGCCGTAATGCGCCGGATCGTTTCGCCATTCGATAAATACCTGGCCGGAAAAGGAGTCCCAGTCCCCGTAAAGCAGTGCCTTTCGCTCGGCCTCCGGCAGAGCGGCCAGCCGGGTCAGGTACCCGGGATCGTTGCGAAGCAGAACAGTGTTGTCGAATACAGTGGATGGAACGAATATCCGGGAACGCATTCTCTCCTCGGTATGCCCATCCGGAAACACAACAGGACAGCGTTCCCATATTGTCCTCATGGGAGGTCCGGCTACTACAAACCGCTCCTTGACCCAGCCATGACCCACCCCGCCCGGATTGGCTGTGGCCCGTACATAGCACCGGGTGCCCGGGCCTCCGGGTCGGTTCCGGGAGATAAGGTACATGTACTCCTCACTAGAAAAGTGGGTCAGCTCGTCAAAGGCTATGTAGTCAAAGGCCAGCCCCTGAAAGTTCAGCTTGTCTCCCGGATGGGGCAAACTGGCAAAACGTACCTTGGCTCCCGACGGAAAATACCAGGTGTGACTTGTCTGATGGTAGCGAGCCGCCGGACACACCTTGGGGTAATAACGCATGGATTTGTCAATCAGCTCGGTAAGCTGCGGGTAGGATTTCCGCAGAATGAGCGCTCGGTAGTGGGGCAGACTCACCTGCCGCAGGGCCTCCATGACCAGTGCCTCAGACTTACCCCCTCCGGCGGCCCCGCCATACAGGGCTTCATCTTCCGCCCGGGCCAGGAAAGCACGTTGACGGGGCTGGGGCATCCATATCGCGGGACGTGCTGCATCCCCTCCTGTCACGGTTGCTCCGCCTCATCGGGGGCAAGGCTGTCCATGCCATCCGCCTCTGCCCATTCTGTTCCATATGGGGGATCCGGATTATACAGGCCGCCCTCCGGCGCCTCCTCTCCGGTCTCCCCCGGCCCGGTCAGTTCCTCCGGCCCACCAAGGGGCTCAAGAGGCGGGAAATCCACCCGCCCTCCCTCTTCCCCGGTCTCGGCCGGTCGCGGATGCTCCCGCCAACGGGCCGGATCCCTGTTGACCAGCCAGTAGGCACCGGCCCGCACATCGGCGGGAACCACCACCTCGTCAAGCCCGCTCTCCAGTTCCTCCCGTTCGGAGGTTTTCTTGCCCGTCTCCGGGTCGTACTCCACCCGCTTTACCTTGTATGTTTTCCTGACCGCCACCTTGTATCCTCGGGCTCGTTTGTAAATAGCATCCTCCACCAGGCGGCAGCGGGTTACGTCCCGCTTCCGGGCTGATGCCACGCCAACACCGTCATCGTACCCGGCGGTGTCCGCCTGGCCGCCGGTATCCTTTCTATCCGACATAGGAATCACCCACCTCCTTTGCCTGAGGGGAAGACAGGCTCCCTGCCTCTCTCTGCTCGGAGCCTGCATCCACCACTCCGTTCTCCGACCGGGAGTCAGTGACAGGATCCCGGTTTCCCCTGCGGAGAAGCGTAATGACATACATCTCCCCCTCCCTGCTCGCCGATACCGCGAGTCCTTCGAGTGCCTGTCGGATATCCCTGACGCTGACCCGGACTGTCTCCTGGCCCAACCGCTCCAGAAGATACCCCAGCCAAGCGTGGTACAAATGCAGGGTCTCCTCCACGGCGGGATCCTGTACTCCGCTCCGGCTCTGTGTCCCGGACAAGCCTGCCGTACCTTCCTCAGGTTCTCCCGGCCGTCGTATCCGATGTGCCTTCAATACGGCTGTACTTCCTTTCGTAATAGTGATCCATAGCCTGCTTGAGTACACACCGCTTGTACCCGTCCGGGTGGGCGCAGAAGGTGTATACAATCTCCCGCCTGGCTTTCCGGTCGGGGAAGTGGAAGCGGGCACACTCACAGTAGATGACGCCGCCTCCTCTGTCCCGCAGGTAATACGGGCACAATCCCTCCCTGTTTTCCTCTTCCTCCCGTCTCAGAATGCGGCGGCGGTATTCCACATTTCCGTCCCGCTCCATAAGCTTATCCTCCGTCTGATCCGCAGACTTGCTCACATTCATGTCCATATGTCCTCTCTTTCTTGGCTGTATTCTATGTGTACCTGGGTCGGCACATAGTTAAGTTTGCTTAACTTGCCCGTATTATACCACGCTCCATCCGTTATGTCAATCCCCATTTTTTAAGTTTCCTTAATTTTTTTACCCAATCCCCTTGACAAGCCGGGCCGTATAAGGTATAATGAAGCCACACAACAAACGCCGCACACCGGAGGTAACCTATGGAAGAATTGAAAAACCGACTGACCGAGGCCATGACCCTGCGGGGTATCAGAGCCACAGAGCTGTCCCGCATGACAGGACTTTCCAAGGCCCGTATCAGCCAATATCGCAGCGGCGTGTATCGACCCAAACCAGATGCCCTCTGGCGGCTGGCAGAGGCGTTAGATGTATCGGAAAGCTGGCTTATGGGTCAGGATGTCGCCATGGAACGCACACCAGCCGGGGAGGCGCAGTCCTCTTGCTTTCCGACCCCGCCCAATGTGTCCCCCCTACACCTGCGCCGCTACCCGATTCTGGGCGAAATTGCCTGCGGAATGCCGATCTTGGCAGAGGAAGACAGGGAGGGTGGCTATGTGACCGCCGCCGACACGCATGCCGATTTTTGCCTCACAGCCAGAGGGGACAGCATGGTGGATGCCCGTATCTTTGACGGGGATGAGGTGTTCATCCAGCAGACAGACACGGTAGAGAATGGGGAAATCGCCGCTGTGGTGGTGGACAACGAGGCCACGCTCAAGCGGTTGTACTATTACCCTGAGGAGCAGAAGGTGGTCCTCAAGCCGGAAAATCCGGCCTATTCTCCCCTGACCTTCTGTGGGGAAGAGCTGAATCACATTCACATTCTGGGTCGGGCTGTGGCGGTACAGGGAAAGCTCAGATAAAATAAAGAAAGCAAGACAGCGGACTGACGCACATCGGTGTATCAGTCCGCTGTCTCTCTGTGCTTTTTTTCCGCTATGTCGAAAGATTTCCTTGCCTGTCCGACAAAAAAGACTTGTCTTTGCAACCTCCTCATGGTATGCTGAGGGTGCCTGTCCCGCCCGGGACCAGGCGATACCTGATCGATAAAGGAGAAAGGAATATGTCAAAACATACGATCGAAAAAAAGAGCACTCCAACCCGCCGCCTGAGGCAATTGTACCTGTTGATCCCGGCCCTGATTCTGCTCCTGTCTCTGGCTGTCCTCAGCGGATGCCATGCGTCCGGCGACAGCCCGTCCGGTTCGGAGACGGATACATCCGGGCTGTATACCGGCTCTCCGTCCAACGGAACGGCAAACGAGACCGCACATTCTCCTGTACCAGGCGAATCAGCGGAAGAAGCCGGCACCGCCGCCATCCCCACCGAGGGAGAAGACCTACGTACCTACTACGAATCCCTGGTCGCTGATCTGCAGAAGGAGCTGCTGGAAGAACGCCTCGACCGCTACATATCCGATTTTGAGTACCGGGCCCGCCTGGCCGAGCTGCAAGCCGAGCTGGCTCTGCTGGAGGCCGGCGGCGAGCTCGACACCACCCTGCCGGTATCCGGAAAGCCTGACATACAACCCGGAGATCAGACCGTCACCACCCCCCAGCCCTTGGAGCCGGACGAGCCGACCGCCACTATTTCCTTCCGCTACGGCATATCCAATGGGGAGGCCACGATCTATGAATACCTGGGAAGCAGCCTGACAGTAGTGGTGCCCGCATCTATAGAAGGATGTCCCGTTACAGTCATCGCCGATTGTGCTTTCCAGAATAGCCCGGTCACCAGTGTCCTGCTGCCGGATTCCGTTGTGTCGCTTGGCTGGTTTGCCTTTTCCGGATGCCGGAATCTGGAATCCGTGACCGTCCCGGCCACCGTCACCTCTATTGGCTACGATGCCTTCTCAGACTGCCCGCGGCTGACCCTTTTGTGTGCCGCCGACTCCTACGCCGCCGCCTGGGCCTTCAGCTATGGGATCCATGTGCAGTATGTCTGACCCACAACACCGATCCTCCGTTGCCGCACATCGGAGCAGGCTCGCTTTGATTCCTTGAGAAAAACAGAGAATTCATGAGAACTTCCGTGGAATCCTTGGTTTTTTTGATTTATTTGGCGGTTTTCCACATTTTTCGTTGGGAAAATTATAGCATGTGACGAAATTTCGGTTTTGTCGAAAACCCTATTGCAATTCCCGGGATTTTCTGTTATAATACAGCCAATTTTGCGGGCAGTATGCATGCAAAAAGGATACGCGCTTACCCACACCGCTGTTTGGTGCTTGCAGAAACGCCGATGGGCCTTTGGTATGCCGGGACGCCCCCGGGCGTCCGCACGCGAAAAATTCTTCATGAGCCCCCAAGGAGACTGTATGCGAAATGGAAAGCGGAATTCTCATTCGTCTGCAAGGGGTATCAAAGGCGTTTGACGGCGAGACGGTTCTCGAAAATGTCAGCCTTGATATCCACGATAAGGAGTTTGTGACACTCCTCGGGCCGTCAGGGTGCGGCAAAACCACCACACTCCGTATCATCGGCGGGTTTGAGACCCCCGACAAAGGAGATGTGTATTTCGACGGAACACGCATCAACGATGTTCCCCCTTACAAACGTCTGGTCAACACGGTTTTTCAGAAGTATGCCCTGTTCCCGCATCTGAATGTGTACGAGAATGTGGCCTTCGGACTGCGCCTGAAGAAACTCCCCGAGGCAGAAATCAAAACCAGAGTGCTGGATATGCTGTCCTTAGTCAACCTCAAGGGCTTTGAGCGCCGCCATGTGACCACTCTGTCAGGCGGTCAGCAGCAGCGGGTGGCCATCGCCCGGGCACTGGTCAACAGCCCACGGGTTCTGCTGCTGGACGAACCGCTGGGAGCCCTGGATCTGAAATTGCGCAAGGACATGCAGAACGAACTCAAAAAGATCCAACGCAAGACCGGCATCACCTTCATTTATGTGACCCACGACCAGGAGGAGGCACTCTCCATGTCTGACACCGTGGTGGTCATGGCCGACGGAAAGATTCAGCAGATCGGAACCCCGGTCGATATTTACAATGAGCCCGTCAATGCCTTCGTAGCCGATTTTATCGGCGAGTCCAATATCGTGGACGGCATGATGCTGGCGGATTTCCGGGTCAAGTTCTCCGGCCATACCTTTGACTGCGTGGACAGCGGCTTCGCCCCCGGCGAACCGGTGGATGTGGTCATCCGGCCCGAGGATGTGGATGTGGTCCCTGTGGAGCGGGGCATGCTGTCCGGTACGGTTTCCTCCGTCACCTTCAAGGGCGACTATTACGAGATCATCGTGGACGTGGGTGGGTTTAAATGGATGTTGGAAACCTCCGACTTTGTTGGGGCGGATCAGCTCATTGGCCTTTACATCGAGCCCGACGCCATCCATGTCATGAAAAAATCCGAATATTCCGACACCTTTGGCGACTATTCCACCTTCTCGGATGAAATGGATCATCTATCGGATGTGACCGAGGAGGACGACACATGATACATACAACACAGGCGGATCCCGCTGTCCGCGGCCGGGGGCGTTCCGCCTTCCAGCGGGCAGCTGCCGCTCCTCACATTGTCTGGGCGGTCATGTTCATCGTGGCCCCCATGCTCTTTGTACTGTACTTTGCCTTCACCGACACAGAAGGAAATTTCACGTTGCGCAACATCACGGCGCTGGGCCAGTATACCAACACCATCCTTCTCTCCATTGCCTTTGCCCTGATCGCCACAGTGGTCTGCCTGCTGATCGGCTACCCCTTAGCCTACTTCATGTCACGCACTTCCCCGAGGACGCAAAAAGTGCTCATGGTGCTGCTCATGCTCCCCATGTGGTGTAACCTGCTCATCCGCACTTACGCCCTCATGGCCCTCTTGGACAACGGCGGTCTGCTGAACTCCCTGCTTGAGGCCATCGGCCTGCCCAGACTGACCATTGTAGGCAGTCATTTCGGTGTCATTCTGGGTATGGTATACGATTTTCTGCCTTACATGGTTCTGCCTATCTTCACAGTCATGACCAAACTGGACAGACGATATATCGAGGCTTCCCATGACCTGGGCTGTAACGGTCTGCAAACCATGCTCCGGGTCATCATGCCCCTGACCGCCTCCGGCGTCATATCCGGCATCACCATGGTGTTCGTTCCCTCTATTAGCACCTTCTATATATCCCAGAAGCTGGGTGCCGGCAAAATTGACCTGGTGGGCGACACCATTGAGCGTCTGTTCCAGAACACCAGCACCTACAACATCGGCGCCATCATGTCCCTTGGCATGATGATCCTGATCGTCCTGTCCGTCTGCATTATGAATCGCTTCTCGGAAAGCGAAGAGGACAACGGTGGCGGCAGAAGGGGGGTCATCATGAAATGAAGCTCCTGTCCAGAATCTACATGGCCCTTGTCTTCTTTTTGCTCTACATCCCCATCCTGGTGCTGATCGTGTTCTCCTTCAACGAGGGAGGCACCCTCAGCTCCTTTACCGGCGTGTCGCTGACATGGTATGAGGAGCTGTTCTCCGACGAGGAAGCCTTGAGCGCCCTGCGCAACTCCCTGATCCTGGCGGTTGCATCGGCCGTCATCTCCACTGTCATCGGTACCCTGGCCGCCCTGGGGCTGCACCGTATGCGGAACCGGTATATCAAGGGGGCCATCAACGCCATCACCAATGTGCCCATGATGAACCCGGATATCGTGACCGGTGTGTCTATGATGCTGCTGTTTGTGGCCGTATCCACCATCTTCCGCACACAGAACCTGTTCGGCTTCGGTACGTTGCTCATCGCCCATGTGACCTTCAACCTGCCCTATGTTTTACTGTCTGTCACACCCCGGTTCAAGTCGCTGGACAGATCCATGTCCGAGGCCGCGCAGGATCTGGGCTGTACCCCGGCCCGTGCCTTTTTCAAGGTCGACCTGCCTGAGATCGTACCGGGCATTATGTCGGCCATGATGATGGCCTTCACGCTCTCACTGGACGACTTTGTCATCAGCCATTTTGTATCCTCCCCCAACTTTCAGACCCTGCCGCTGTACGTCTACAACCAGACCGCTCATAATGTCAAATTCAGCATGTATGCTCTGTCCGCTTTGATTGTAGCCGTCATTCTGGTGATCCTGCTGGTTGTCAACTTCGCCGGTTCGGTCAAATCAGGCCACCGCAAGGAAGGGAGAGTTTGACATGATGAAAAAGCAAAATCGACTCTTGCGCCGGGCGGTGATGTGGATTCTGTCCCTGCTCTGCCTGTTGACGCCTGTCCTTTCTCTCACCTCCTGCGAGGGCGGCTCCAATTCTGTAACCACCCTGTATGTCTACAACTGGGGCGAGTATATGGCGGATGGCACCGAGGATTCGCTGGATGTGAACGCCGCCTTTGAGGAGTGGTATTATGAGACCTATGGCCAACGGATCAAGGTCAACTACTCCACCTACTCCAGCAACGAGGATATGTACGCCAAGCTGAGCAGCGGGTCTGTGTACTACGATGTGATCGTCCCCTCAGACTACATGGTGGAACGCCTGATTGCTGAGGAATTGATCCTTCCGCTGGATTATGGGAACATCCCCCACGCCTCCAACCTTGACCCCGCCTTTTACGGTCCCGATGCCACGTATGATTACTACGACAAGGGCAGCGTTTACTCGGTGCCTTACCTTTACGGTATGGTGGGCATCATATACAACACCACCATGGTGGATCCGGACGATCCCAATCTGGGAAGCTGGGCCCTCATGTGGGATGAGAAGTATGCCGGGGATATCCTGCAGTTCAACAACTCCCGTGACGCCTTCGGCACCGCCCAGTATTACCTGGGGGTCGATGTGAACACCGACAGCACCGAGGACTGGCGCCGTGCCCTGGAACTGCTCAAGGAACAGAAAAAGGTATTGCAGGGTTACGTCATGGATGAGATCTATAACAAGATGGAAAACGGCTCCGCCGCCATCGCCGCTTACTACGCCGGCGACTTCCTGACCATGTACGAGGAGAATGAGGATCTGGAATTCTTCTACCCCGAGGAAGGCACCAACCTGTATGTGGACGCTATGTGCATTCCGTCAAGCTGCCGGAATAAGCTGATCGCCGAACGGTACATCGACTTCATGCTCACAGAGGAAGCGGCGATTGCCAATGCCGAGTACACCTATTATGCCTCCCCCAACCGCACGGTGCAGGAGAATGAGGAGTACCGGGCCTACATGGACGATATAAAAGAGGGCGGCTTTGACCTGATGTACGACGACTCAGTCACCGCTACCTATTATGTGAACCTGACCAATGAAAAGCTGGCCCTTATCAATCAGCTTTGGGAAGAGCTGAAATCCGACATTGAGATCAGTACCGGCATCTACATCACCTGCGGCGTCATACTCGCCGTCCTGATCGGACTCGGCATTTACTTTGCCGTGAGGAAAAAGGTACGGAACGTTTACTGACGCACGCTGCCGCCAATCAAAAAACACCCGCTTTCTGAAAAGACTGCGGGTGTTCTTTGTGTACAGAAAGACCAATGTCCGGGCGGTGATTTTTAAGGCCCGACTCATCCTCCATATCAATCGTAGCGTATTCCACTCACGTTCGGTTCCCCGTCGGAGCTGTCATACTGAATATATATTTCTCTGCCGTTATTCAATACATACTTGTAGCATACGGTGTTTCCGCTGCCTGCGTCCGTGCCGGAGGAGCCGAGGATGTCTTCCACCTCACTGCATGTCATGC
>CAZQAI010000018.1:13649-14022 GCA_964591305.1 uncultured Clostridium sp. | reverse complement strand
GCGGTTCCGGCACTCCTGACCTTTGCAGAGGACAGTGCCGAAAACAACATTGTCTCCGATGCGCCGGTCAATATCATAGCCTTTGACCGTGGAACAGACGGTCAGAAATCGCCTCACCAGATTCCATCCGGATCGGTGTATGGGGCACACCTGTCCCTGGGAGCCCCCTTTGACAGTATCGCTTACTGCCTCCCCACCTGGAGTACCACAGACAGCTCCTGCACTCTGGCACTGTATGCCTGGACCGGCGACTTCGATGAGACAGTCGCCGCCGCCCCTTTGGCAAGCTGCGACTTAACCAATATCCAGGACTGCAAGACTTACTCACTGACCTTTGATGAACTGCCAGCCGACGATTACTTTTTCTGTATCA
>CAZQAI010000018.1:10363-13639 GCA_964591305.1 uncultured Clostridium sp. | reverse complement strand
ATGGTAGGTACCTGGGTCTACCCGGCTAAGGTGTCTCACGGTTATATTTATGATAATGGTCAGGAACTGGAGGGTGATCTGGAGATCTCCGTTCATTTTACCAAGACCCCCAAGGAGCCTTTTCTCCAGGCGGCCAGTATCAACGATGTGGACGGAGAACACACCGCTCCGCCGGAATATGTCCTGCCGGATGACAGCCTGGTCAACACACACCGGGTCATGCCGGACACCTGGGTGTTCACAGATGGGCTGGGACGTGTTTCCCTGACGAATGCCGAGGTGGGTGACCTGCGGGAGGATCGCACCCTGGCCATGTTCTACTGGACTTGGCACAACGATCTCGCATTCAATGAACCATTTAATGTAAATGAATTTATACAGAAATACCCTGAAGCCAAAAATGAGTATGATCACAAGGCATGGCCCACAGGTGAGGTTGCATACTTCTGGAATCAGCCTTTATTCGGCTATTACCGCACCACCGACACCTGGGTGCTTCGCCGCCACGCCGAGCTGCTGGCCAATGCGGGTGTTGACGTCATCTTCACCGACAACACCAACGGCAACTTCACCTGGCGTTCTTCCTACCTCAAACTGTACGAGACATGGAATCAGGCACAGCAGGACGGCGTCGATGTGCCTAAGGTGTCGTTTCTGCTTCCGTTTGGCCCGAATGAGGGCAGCAAGGAGCAGATCGAGAGTATCTACCTGGATGTTTACCGACCCGGCAATTACCAGAATTTATGGTACTACCTGGATGGCAAACCCATGCTCATGGGATATAACTCCAACATAAATAAAGATACCGCTTTGGGCAATGAAATACTGAATTTCTATACCTTCCGCAGCGGACAACCGGCTTATCTGGTTGATCGTACTTCGATAGGTTCCTGGGGCTGGCTCTCCGCTTATCCGCAAGCCACCTACTACGGTACCCGTGATCAGAGAGCCAAACACATCGTGGAGCAAATGACTGTCGGTGTGTCTGTCAACTTCAGTTACACCGATAAAATCTGCACTGCCATGAATGGAAAGGACATCACCGGACGCTCCTATACCACCTCCGGATACCACACCGAGGATGGGGCCAGCCTGTGGGGCTACCATTTTTCGGAGCAGTTTGACTACGCGCTTGAGATTGATCCGCTGGTGCTGTTTGTCACCGGCTGGAATGAATGGACAGCCGGACGTCAGCAGGAGTGGGGTGGCGTGGAAAATGCTTTTGCAGACCAGTTCTGTGATGAGTATTCCCGGGATATCGAACCCACCCGGGGCGATTTGAAGGATCACTACTACTATCTGCTGGTCAACTACGTCCGCAAGTATAAGGGCGCACGGCCCATCCCTACCCCCACAGAGGCCAAAACGGTTGATGTATCGGCCGGTACTGATCAGTGGCAGGATGTGGGTCCCTATTACGCTGCCTACATGGGCAATACAGGAGACAGAGATGCTGATGGGTACGGCAGTCTTCATTATACGGAATATTCCGGACGGAACGATATTATCGGCGCCAAGGTAGCACGGGATCAAGAAAATGTCTACTTCCTTTGTGAGTGCCAGGACGATATCACTCCCTACACCGATCCGCTTTGGATGGTGCTTTATATTGACTCAGATCAGGACAATCAGGGGTGGGAAACCTTTGATTACGTGATCAACAAAACATCCCCGACAGCCACCACCGCTGTGCTGGAGAGGTTTACCGGAAACGGATATGAGACTGAAAAGGTAGCCGACGTGTCCTATACTGCCGATGGGCAATACCTGCAGATCCGCGTACCGAAGTCCGCTCTGGGTCTGTCCGGGTATGACTTTACCATCAACTTCTCCTGGACAGACAATGTTCACGATCTGGCTGATGTTGCTCCGGCTGGGGATACGGAATATGTTTATACCCGCTTTACGGGGGATATTCTGGATTTCTACACCTCGGGAGACGTGGCTCCCGGCGGACGGTTCAAATTCAGCTACATTAGCACCAGCGAGAATGCCACCGGATCCGGGTATGACAACCAAGACACGGGCGTGACGGTTGCCGAGTCTGATTTTGAGGCTCCCACACAGAACGGGGATATTTCCACAGCCGATGCCGAAACAACTGTCACTGCTACAGGTGGGTGCCGGTCTGTCATGTTGTGGTCTCCGGCACTGTTGCTTGTGGCCGGATGTGCACTGTCACTGACCGCTCGCAGAAAGAGTCGCCGACGCTCTTGACGCAACACCGCCATACGCCAGAGCCTTTCCTTAACAGGAGGGGCTCTGTTTTTTCATGTATGCGTACGCCCTACGTCACACAGAGAAGAGTGCTTACTGTAACGCAGTTTATTGTAACGGTTTTATGAATTCGTCATAAAAGCTTTACAAACAGAAGAAATTGTGGTATAATCTTTCATAGTATGTCTCATTTTCACAATGAGGGGTTTTTATGCAAATCATAAAAATTGAGGTAGGCGACATTCTGGAGCTGCGAAAGCCACATCCCTGTGGACAATCCTTCTTTGAAGTATTGCGTACAGGGAGCGAGGTCAGGATCAAATGCGTAGGCTGCGGCCGTGACATGGTCATGGAACGTGTCAAGCTGGAGCGGGCTGTGCGTCATGTGAACCACAAGCCGTGATGATTCCGCACGGTTTTAAAAGTATGTCCGAAAGGAAAGGGACAAGCAGAATCATGAATCAAAAACAGAATCAGATTACTTCGGAACAGCAAGCTGGCTCCCCGGTATCAGAAGCTGCATGCGGGACGGTGTCAGGTCAGGACACCGTGGTGAGATTGAGTATCCAACGACTGCTAAAACGGCTGAAAGGATGGTTTTCCGTATATGGATACCTGCTGATCGCAGCCGGTATCCCGGCTGTGTTGGTATACCTGATTTACCTGGCACGCGAACTGTACCCCTTTGGCGATGGATGTGTCCTGGTACTGGATCTGAACGGCCAATATGCCGCTTTTTACCACGCTTTGCGGAATATCCTACACGGAGATGCCTCGCTGTTTTACTCCTTTTGCCGGAATATGGGTGGAGAATTCCTTGGTATCTTTGATTATTATGTCGCTTCTCCTTTTGCCTGGCTGATTGCGCTCTTTCCTGAGACACGGATGCTGGAGGCTCTTTTAACTCTCTTCCTGCTTAAGAGTGCCCTGCTGGGCTTCAACATGGGTTTCTATCTTCATAAACATGCCGCCGGAAATCCCAACCGTCTGCTCATCATTACCTTTTCGGTGCAGTATGCCATGATGTCATACTGCATCGTCCAACAGCATAATTCCATG
>CAZQAI010000018.1:0-10353 GCA_964591305.1 uncultured Clostridium sp. | reverse complement strand
TTGGCTCCCCATTCTCACCTACGCCATCGAAGAACTGATTAAAAAGGGACACTTCCGCCTGTATGTCTTTACCCTGGCCATCATTATATTCAGCAACTACTATATCGGATATATGACATGCATTTACACGGTGGCTTATTGCTTCTTCTACTATTTCGCCCACAATCGCAACTATGAGAATAACCCCATGGGTGAAAAGCGGCATTTTATCAAATCTGTGGGCCGTGTGGCCATGTGGTCTGTATTGGCCGCCGGAATTGCGGCACTGGCCATTCTGTCGGCTAAGTACTCGCTGGGCTTTGGAAAAGACGAATTCTCACACCCCTCGTGGGATGTAACGCAGAAATTCGATCTTTTCGACCTGCTGTATAAATTTCTTCCTTCTTCTTACGACACGGTGCGTCCAGCCGGACTACCTTTCGTATACTGTGGGACACTGACTCTCATTTTAGTACCGGCCTTTTTCCTATGCAAAAAAATATCCAATCGGGAAAAGGTCGCCTCCGCCATCTTCATTCTGTTCTTTGTCGGCTCCTTCGCAACCTCTACCATCGATCTGATCTGGCATGGTTTTCAAAAGCCCAACTGGCTCAATTACCGCTACTCCTTCATGCTCTCCTTCTTCCTTCTTGTTCTGGCTTATAAAGCCTTTGACAGAATTGCCTATGTCAGCCGTAAAGCGTTGCTGGGTACCACCGCCTTTGTGGCACTGTTCGTTTTGATTGTCCAAAGGCTGGATGACTACCTGACCGAACAGAATGAATATATCAAGGTGCGTCCTTTTGCCACCATCTGGCTGTGCCTCGGCTGTCTTCTTGTGTATTTCACGCTGATCTGCCTCATGCCTCGTGTCAAGCGGGTTAACCGGGAGTCTGTCGCCATTGTGCTCGCCTTTGTGGTGTGTGTAGAAATGTTTTTAAATGGCTTGTCCGAAATGAATTCGCTCGACAGCGATGTGACATATTCCAAGTATTCCCGATATAATAATGCATTGAAAACCTTCCTGCCTATTGCCGAGACTATTCAGGCGAATGATGACGGTTTCTACCGCACTGAAAAAACCTACCACCGAAAGACCAACGATAATTTTGCTCTGAATATGAAGGGATTATCCTGCTCCACCTCTGCTCTCAACAGGGAAACCATCGACTTCCTGGCCAGCATGGGGTATGCCGGTGCGTCCCATTGGTCTAAATATGTGGGAGGCAATCCGGTATCGGATTCCATCATGGGCATTAAGTACCTCATCACGGACCGGGACATGTCCGTCTTTTACGGGCAACCCATTTATCTCAACGAACAGTTTGAGTATGATGAGGATCTGGCCACGGTTTCAAACCCGGATGTCTACCTGAATCCTTACGCCCTTTCTCTTGCATTCGGTGTGTCACAGGATTTCACCGCCTTTCATCCTTACAAGGTCACAACGGACGGAAACAAGGAAGGTGTGTACGGAAATCCTATGGAACAGCTCAATGCCATGATCACTGCCATGCTGGGTGAGACAGAAACGGTTCAGGTTTTCAAACCGGCTGTTCAGATTGGCGAGCCCGTTACCGAGAACAGCAAATTTTCTTCATATAACACCATGTATGACCGCTGCATTCCGGAGGATGTCTCCAAGGATGCCAAGCTCACCTACACCTTCAGCATTCCCACAGATACTGAACTGTTTATGTATGTGCCTTGCGGTGAATACCCCCGTGAGGTTAAGATCAAAGCCAATGGCACATCCAAAGGTGGCTTTGCAGGCGACAGTGACACCACATACCGTTGTATGGTATCTCTGGGTACCTACTCCTCTGACACGCTGTCACTTGAATTGACCCTCAACAACAGTTCGAATAATCTCTATCTGCTCAAGAAAGATAGTGAACGGCCTTACCAGTCCCTTGTATACTATATCGACTGGGAGGTGTTCGAGAATGCTATGGCACGGTTGGCCCAGACTCAGTATATCATTGATCCGTCCTGCACCGACGATCATCTGACAGGCACCATGACCACTGCACAGGATAACCAAATGATCCTGACCACCATAGCCTATGATGAAGGATGGCACATCCTGGTAGACGGTCAGGAAGTGGAGCTTTCCGAGGCTGCCGATGCTTTGATTTCCTTCACGGTAGACAAGGCGGGAGAGCATACCATTGAAATGAAGTATATGCCTTCCGTAGTCAAGCTTGGTATTGTATGTTCTATACTGTGTACTGTGATCTTTATTTTACTGGCTGTCCTGTGGCGTTGGCTAAAAAAGCTACCCGTCCTGGGATTTGTATTCGAAATACCCGGAACGCCGCTGCCTGTCTCTCCCTCAGAGGAAGACATGCTGTCCATTGATCCCGGAGACATGGGCGCCCCCTTCTTGCATGATGTCCCGCCTACCGACCCCAGAGCTCCGTTGGATATTGACGAAACAAGCAAGTCCAAAAAAGCTCAGGATAGCAAAAAAAGCAAAAACACTTGTCCTAAGGCCAAGCCACCGGAGGCCCAAAATCGTTCCAATCCCCGGAACCCCGGAAAATCAAAATAAGATGCCGATGTTCAAAAAACGCTAACGGATCAAACACCAAGGGAGAACTCATCTCATGTTTTACTATATCAAGGGAATCTTGGCTCAATCCACCCCCTCGATGGCGGTGGTAGAGGCAGCCGGTGTTGGATACAAGCTGACAATCAGCGAAACTACCTACCGTGCTCTTCCACGTCCTACCGCTCCGGCTCTTCTTTACACCTACTTTTCCGTGCGGGAGGACGGGGTGGAGCTATTTGGATTTGCCGATGAACGCGAGCTCTCCTCCTTCCGCATGCTTCTGACGGTCTCCGGTGTGGGACCACGAGCCGCCCTATCGGTTCTGTCGGTCATGACGCCGGAAAAATTTGCTTTGGCTGTGTGCACCGAGGATAAAAAGGCCATCGCAAAGGCTCCCGGCGTCGGCCCTAAGACCGCAGCCAGAATTATTCTTGATCTACGTGATAAACTTATGAAAGAGACCCGTATGAATGATGATGACTTGTCTGCGGCTCTCACCGACCACTCCACCGAAGCGGCCGGTGCGTCTGCCGGTGGAAAACTCCATGAGGCGCAGGACGCCCTCCTGGTATTGGGATATTCACGTGCTGAGGCTCAGCGGGCACTCAGCGGCCTTGATATAGAAGCCTTATCTTTGGAGGATATCATCAAGGAGTCTCTGAAGAAGTTGATGAAAGGATGATCTTTTGAAAGCTATCATAAGAGGAGGTGCAAGACGATGAGCCAAGAGGAGGCAGCCCATTCCACCGCATCTTTCGGTGGAGAAGATGAATTCGATTTTGAAAATCGAATTGTGTCTACTTCCTACACACCCGGGGATGAGGAAGCGGAGGCTTCCCTGCGTCCCCGTCGGTTGGATGACTACATCGGGCAGGACAAGATCAAGGAAAACCTGAAGGTTTATATTGAGGCTGCTAAAATACGGGGAGAATCGCTGGATCATGTGCTTTTATACGGTCCTCCTGGGTTGGGTAAAACCACTTTATCCAACATCATTGCCTGTGAATTGGGTGTTAACCTGCGTGTCACCTCCGGGCCAGCCATTGAAAAACAGGGTGACCTGGCTGCTCTGCTGACAAACCTTAACCAGGGAGATGTCCTTTTCATTGATGAAATTCACCGTCTGCCCCGCATGGTAGAGGAAATTCTCTATCCGGCTATGGAGGATTTTGCACTGGATATCATCATCGGAAAAGGTCCGGCTGCACGCAGTATCCGCATTGACCTTCCCCGCTTCACCTTGATTGGGGCCACCACCAGAGCCGGGCAGATGACCACCCCTCTACGGGATCGTTTTGGCGTAATCTTCAAACTGGAATTATACACACCGGAACAGTTGGCTCTGATCGTAAAACGGAGCGCCGGAATTCTGGGCATTCCGATCTCAGATGATGGGGCTTATGAGGTGGCTTCCCGTTCCAGAGGCACCCCTCGTATTGCCAACCGTCTCTTAAAGCGTGTCCGGGACTTTGCTCAGGTACAGGGGAAGTCATCCATTGATGCCGCCTCCGCCTCTTATGCATTGGACAAGTTGGAAATCGATGAACTGGGGTTGGACAACACCGACCGCCGGATGATGGAAGCCATCATCAAGTTTTATGGCGGTGGCCCGGTGGGACTTGACACCCTGGCTGCCACCATCGGAGAGGAAGCAGTCACCATTGAGGATGTCTACGAACCTTACTTGATGCAGTTAGGTTTTATCAACCGTACCCCCCGTGGTCGCTGTGTTACACCCTTAGCTTTTAAACATCTGGGCCTGACGCCGCCTCGTGCACTGTCTGATATAGGAAGTCAGATATCCGCATTTGATACGGACGAAGCAAATGAATAAAACTCCATCCCTTACCTACCCGCCGGGCCTCTGCCCCGACGGGTTTTCATCTTGCAAAACCTTCTGCTCCTCTGGCATACACAGGCTGTTGCGTCCATATATTGAAGTATACCGCTTGAGAGGAGGAAGAACATGTCACGTTACACCTGGTCCGGGTCTTCCCCTGCCTCTTTACCCAACACGCCGTTTCTGGGAAAGCTTTCGGATTCCAAAGCAGAAGACACGGTATGTATACATAAACCTCAGACCATGTCGCAGACTATGTCACCGACCAAGTCCCCTGTATATGCAACAGCATATTTACCGCTTGCTCTCACCTCACGTCTGCCACCCAATCTCCTGCCTGTTCTGACGGAATGTGTAGCTGACTGCCTGGCGCGGGATGCTGGGTGCAGTACAAAGGCAAGATCGGGAGAGTGTGATTATCTGGAGGAAATACATCTTCGTGCGGGGCGATACATGTCCCTGACAGTGGGGGGACGTAATATCATGGGTTCCCTTCAGTTGGATAAGGAGTCGCTTTACAGTATTCTGACCTGTCTGTGCGGTGGATCGCTATATGCCTTTACTCAGGATATTTCCGAGGGGTATCTGACCCTCCCGGACGGCATACGGGTAGGCGTGGTGGGGCGGGCTGTTTTGGAAAACGGGAAGGTAACAGGCTTGCGTGAGGTGTCCGGCTTATGTATCCGTCTTCCACATCGGCACAGAGAGGTGGGTGGGCCAATATGCAAAATGCTTCGTGAGCATATAACAAAGGTAGGATCACCTCAGGGAATTCTACTGTATGGAGCGCCCGGCGTAGGGAAGACAACCCTGCTTCGCAGTGTCGCAGTAGGTCTGTCCTGCCCACCTGTCCCCTTACGAACTGTGGTCATTGATACCCGAGAGGAGCTCTGCTTTGACACGGATGCGCCAGGGCTGTGTCTGGACATTCTGTCCGGATATCCCCGAGCCGCCGGTGTGGAGATTGCCACCCGCACTATGGGAGCACAGATCATTCTGTGCGATGAGATCGGAGACTGTGACGAGGCTATGGCGCTGGTTTCCGCTCATCACGGTGGCGTACCGCTGATCGCTTCCACTCATGCCGGGAGCTGTGATGAACTTTTAAGGCGTACCGGACTGCGTCTGCTTCACGAAGCACGCCTGTTTTTTGCTTATGTAGGCCTTGCCCGTGACGGTACAGGGGGCTTCCGCTTGACTGTTACAGGCTGGGAAGAGGCCGAGAGAAGCCTCACATGCGGTCATAACACCATCACATAACCATCATAGCCAACATGATCTGGGAAAGGCAGGGTATTGATATGGTATATAAAATGATCGGTTCCCTTCTTCTGACATTATCCGGTGGATGCCTGGCTCTTGCCTTTGGCCGGTACGAGCGTCAAAGAATTCTGGTGCTGGATGGATTCATATCCCTCCTCCGCTTTATCAGGGGGCAGGTGGACTGTTTTGCCATGCCGATGCAAGACATACTGTCCAGTGTAGACCCCTCTGTTCTGGCTGCCTGTCAGGGGCATGACAGGGTGATTGCCCCGGCTCTCTATCCAAACTTCCCCCCTTCCCTGCCCGAATTGTTGTCCGAAAGCAGAAACTTCCTGGGCCGGGAATCTGAACGCCTGCTTTCCTCCTTTGTAGGAGAGTTTGGACACACCTTCAAGAGTGAGCAGGTGGGGCGGTGCGATTATTACTTATCAGCCCTAGGAGAGGAACGTCGACGTCTGGCAGACGCCCTACCCGGCAGGTTGCGTGCGGGAAATACACTGTGTATGTCTCTTGCTCTGACTGCCGCAATGCTTCTCTGGTAACATCCTATTGTCGTTCGAGCGAGGTTTTTCATGGACATCAGTCTCATTATTAAGGTGGCCGGGGTGGGTATTCTCGTCTCGGTCGCCTGCCAGTTGTTGACCAAGGCTGGACGGGACGAGCAATCCATGCTTGTCACTCTGGCCGGTATTGTGGTGGTTCTGCTCCTTTTAGTTGAGCAGATCGCTGATCTTTTTGAGTTGATATGCAATGTGTTCGGGTTTGGCGTATGAAAGCGGGACAGTTGAGTGTCATCTGTCTGATCTGTCTTGTGTCTCTTGTCATTCTGCGGCAATGGAAACCGGAATGGGCACCGATTCTCCGCATGTCAGCTGTCGTGTGTTTTTTTGCTGCTATCGTGACGATGTGTGCCGACATCATGTCTTCTTTACTCACCCTCTGTGGAAATGCACTGCCGACGGATCAATGGCGCACACTTATCAAAGCGTTGGGTATCGCGTTTCTCACAGAACTGTGTGGCAGTGTGTGCCGGGATAGTGGAGAAGGAACGCTGGCGATCTGGATCGAAACTGCAGGAAAGCTGGAAATCCTAATACTGGCTATGCCACTTTTACAGACAATGCTGAATCTGATCAGCGAGCTATTGGGAATCGGAGGCGGTTGACATGTCTCATACAAGGTTGTCAGGTCGGAACAAAGCGGACAAGGTATGCGGAAAACTGCGCTTCCGGAAGCATTACATATCCTTCTTCCTTTTATTTTGCTTTCTCCTCCTTCGTACTCCTTGTTTGCTTATTCTCCCTGTTGCTTCGGAAGAGCATAACATGGCAGACACAGACACCTCCACCCCGTCATCAGGTGCGGACATGATGACTATGCCCGAAGGGTATTCATCCCTTGCCGAAGCACTACCCGATGACATGGCCGAAGTATTACCGAACGGGCTTCTATCCGATGACCCATCTGAAGCTTTGAAAGCTGTTGAGGACATGACGTCCTTACCCGCCATGCTGAAGGTATTAGGAAACTGTCTCGGAATGCGGTTGGGTGATGCGATTCGCCTGTTGGCTACCCTGACCGGGCTGATTCTGGCTTCATCTCTTTTACGGCATATGAAGGAGACATTGGGCGGACAGAGCGGTGAGGTATTCAGCTTTTGTCTGCGTCTTTGCATATACACAGCCCTTGTCAGTATGACGTTCGGACTTGTCCATACTGTAACTGAATATTTCTCACAGCTTACCACTCTATCGGCCGGAATCGTCCCGGTGATGGGCACGCTGTATGCATTGGGCGGAAATGTGACGCAGGCTGCTGTAAGTCAATCTCTGCTTGTGACGTTTCTGGCCGTTTTAGAGTATATCAGCTCCGCTATCACACCGCCCGTATGTGGGATCTGTTTGTGCATGACGCTCTTTGAATGTCTCGGCACCCGTTTGCATACCGGCGCCATCTCGGGCTGGATTAAAAAAACATACACCTCTCTTTTAGGATTTCTCATGTTTCTTTTGTCTGTCGCACTGGGTGCTCAGACCGTACTGGCCTCCCGAAGTGATTCATTAGGGATGAAGGGAGTCAAGTATGCAGTCTCCTCCATGCTTCCGGTGGTCGGAGGGGCTATATCCGGCACATTGGGGACTGTATCAGTAAGCATTGCTTCTCTGCGTACAGTGTGTGGAGTGTGCGGACTGATCCTGCTGGCTCTGCTCCTGCTACCCACCCTGGTTCAGTTGCTCCTATTCAGAAGCATGATCTCACTCTCTGCTACTGTAGCTGATGTGCTGGACTGTCCGGGTGAGAGTCATCTCCTTTCGGAGATCGCAGGATTGTATGGGTACCTGGCTGCCGCTGTCAGCATATGCTCTGTGGTTATGATTTTGGCGCTTGGTATCTTATGCGTCGGGCAGACGGCGATATAATATGGTGGCCGTCCTCCCCTTTCGGAACAGGAACAGGAGAACAGAAAAACAGGAGAGAGGCAAACAGAAAGCAGTCACAGGTTCTGCCGTGATACTGATTTTCATGACAAGCGAAAAGAGTCTGCATATACTGCGAGGAGGAGCCCTATGTGAGCGTTGAATGGCGAAGTAACCCTATTTGATAATCGTCTGATTCCATCATAACAAGAGGAGAGTTTATGTCCATACTACCTGTGCTTCTGATCGCTCTGGCTGCGGTCATACTTGAATACATGCTTCCTGGTGCGCAGAATTCCAAAAATGCCGGAGCGTTTCGTATGGTATCCGGTCTTTGTATTCTGGCAGCACTGATCGTCCCCCTGAAGGAAGGCATATCTCTTTTGTCTGGGTTGGCATCGGGAGACTCAACTTTGATTGAAAAGCTGGAAGGCAATGAGAGCAACTGGACCTTTCCTGACCCGGAGGAATATCAGAATATGTTGAATAGCCAGCTTGTACATACCAGTGAGAAAGAGGTGGAGACATGGGTCATACAGTCACTTGAATCCCAATTTGGCATCATTCCGGACAGCTGTCAGGTGAAGGCCGACGTATCGTCAAACTCATTGGTACATCAAGACACCGCGTCAAATGAACAGTCTGTCAAGTTTTCCCTTGAGCGAGTGTGGATCACCTTACATGGCCAATCTGTTCTTCGGAATCCGCATACCATAGAAAGCTGGTTTTCCGAGCGTCTGGGTTGTCCCTGCACCGTGGAGGTTGGATCATGATACCATCGGAAAGGAACGCTATGACTACATACGATGTGACCCCCGCTCCTAAAGCGGCTAAGGCATTAAAAAAGAATGGCCTCCCTGCCCTGCTGTTCGGCCTTGTAGGCGTGATTCTGCTCCTGTGGGGCAGTCAGATTTTTTCAGGGAAAAAGACTTCCGCCTCATCTGACGGGACAGATGCTCTTTCTGTCGAAATACCTGGGAAAACCTATGAGGTGAGCGTAGAAGAATACCGAAAAGCGCTGGAAGGTCGGATCGCTTCCATTTGTACACAGGTGACAGGAGCGGAGGACGTGTATGTAATCGTCAGTCTGGAAGGAGGCTTCGAATACGTTTATGCATGTGACGAAAGAACCGGCAGCACCGGTACCGAACGGACATATGTGACGGTTGGTTCCGGTTCGTCCAAAGCATTGGTGTTTATCAATGAAAGAACGCCCGCCATCACGGGCATCGGCGTTGTCTGCACAGGCGGGAATGACCCCACTGTCAGGAAAGAGATCGCCTCTCTTCTGACGTCCACCTTTGGGGTGGGTAGTAACCGGGTATATGTGACTGGAAGATAGGGCTGTTACGAGGAAAATCACATGCAGAAATCCTGCTGTTCATCAATCTATCGTGTCATAAGCACCGCAGCCTGTGCATAGGATAAGGTGTAACCAAATCAGAACGGAGGTCATACATATGAACGTACAGAATGCATGGGAAAAAGTCAAAAACTTCTTCGAGCGGATCGGACGCAGAAATCTGATCATTGCCGGAGCGGTGCTGCTCATTGGCGTAGCTGTGGCTCTGAATTGGGTGTTTTTCTCCAAGAGCAACAGCAAGGACGGGTTTGATTATCAGGCCAGCGCCGGTATGTCCACTAATTATGGCACTACCCTCGGCACCACGGCAGTAGGTGAAGAAAGCAATGCTCCGAGCTCACTTACTGACTCAGACGCCTACTTCTCTTCAGTTGAAGTCAGCCGCAAGCGGGCCCGTGATGAAGCTTTAGAGGTTCTCAATGCCGTAGTCGAAAACGACAAGGCCACCGAGGAGGTCAAAGCCGAAGCGATGAGAGAAATGCAAACACTGGCAAAGGAAATGGAAAAGGAAGCCAACGTGGAATCTATTCTTCAAGGAAAAGGATTTACACAGTGCATTGCCGTCATCAGCGGTGACACCGCCAATATTGTCGTCAAGAATGATGGCCCTTTACAGGCTGCTCAGCTGGCCCAGATCAATGCTGTTGTATATGAGCAGACCGGCATTCTGCCCGCTAACATTACCATTGTTCAGAAAAATTAAGTAAAAATAGCTCTTGACAAAACGCTGCCGGGGTGGTATAATGTCCCTGCTGAAGGGTAATTACCACCCCTCGCAGTTTTTTCGCAATTTTCTCAATTTCATACTTTGTTTTCCATACGGAGAGTTATCGAAGCGGTCATAACGGGGCGGTCTTGAAAAATAGACGTTTCAATGATAGCCAACTTCCCGAAAGCCCTTGATTTACTTGGCTTTTTGCCATTTGCCATGCAGTAA
>CAZQAI010000017.1:1190-14957 GCA_964591305.1 uncultured Clostridium sp. | reverse complement strand
CTGGAGAATGCTGCCCGCATCAAAAAGAATGCCGCATATGAAGTGATTGAGGATGTGCTGGGTATGGTCACCGTCCCCACCGAGACCGTCTTTGAGGAAAGATAATGGGCGGCATGGTTGAATTTTTATGCCAGCCTTTTTCAACTTGGCATGGATACATACACCCCTCGCCCATGATCTTTACAGATATCACGGCACAGACCCTTGCAGACGGGATCGTACGTGCGGTCAGCTCGATCTGGTTCCGGGTTCTGATGATCCTTGCGGCCATATTGCTCATTTTCTTGTTTCTTGTAAAAATGTATGGTGTCATGAGAAGTAAACGGTTGGGTCGGATCATGTATGAACGCACCTTCTCGGAAGAGGGTGTGTACGAGGGTGACACAGTTGAACTGATCGAAACCATCCGCAACACCGGATTTTTCCCGCTTCTCGGTGTGGATGTGGAATCCTATTTTTACAATGAGCTTGATCTGGAAGAGTATGAACCGGACCCCGGAAGTACCATGCAGTATGTCATCAGCCGATTCAACCTGTGGCCGTACGTGCAGATACGCCGCCATCACAGCATGACAGCCCGCAAGAGAGGACATTATGCACTTCACGTAGCAACCGTGTATAATAAGAAAAATCCCATTCCGCTGGAAGCGCCCGCCGAGCTGTATGTCTATCCCCGTGCTGTGCCTCTGGGACTTACACCGCTGGCAGTGGGCAGGATGCAGGGGGAGTATGTCAGCAATCGCCCCCTGTTCACCGATCCCTTTTCGCTGGCGGGCATCCGGGACTACCGCTTTGGCGACCCGGTGTCTCAGATCAACTTCAAGGCCTCGGCCCGAGTGCCTATGACCGGTTTTTCTTCCTCCCCTCTGAAGGTCAATGCCCGAGACTACTGTGCTTCCCGCAAGCTTATGGTGTACATGGATTTCCATTTGCCTATGGGGAGTAAAATCGACGGCCGGGAATATGAAAAGAGGGCAGAGCAGGGCCTGTCCTTCTGTGCCGCTCTGGTACGGGATGCCGTGTATGGCGGATTCCGGGTGGGTTTTGCTGCTAACTGTAAGCGAACAACAGGGGACATGTCCACCAGATTCGCTTGTGAGGGCTCGGAAGCCCACCTGATGGCCATCATGAAGGAAATGGCTTGCATGGATCCCACTGACGGAGCCTCTTTTGCCTCGCTACTGGAGTATGACATCGCCGGATGCATGACTGATACCGAGATCATCATCGTGGCCTTTGATACCCACGAGGAGGTTCTGGATCGCATTGCGGCGCTGGAGAAGCTGGGAAATTCTGTACAGCAGATCATACTGGAGGGGGTGGAAGACGATGCCAGGTAACACCGGTATGTCAGAGAGCGAGCTGAACGCCCGATATATCAAGGCCGCCTATCGCTTTGCCTCAGCCTCAGGTTGGAAGGAGTACTTGAATCTGGCTGATGAATTCCGGGCGTTGGATACTTATAAAGATTCAGCGCAGAAATATTCCCAGTGCGTGAAAGCGGCCTCTGCTCCCGCTTACCGGGAGGTACAGGCTCACCTGGACTCTCTGGAGGTCAAAACCGCTCAGGATTACCGGGAAGCCGCCCGGATTATGGGTCTGATCCAGGACTATCAGGACGCCCGGGAGCTGATGCGGGTGTATACTGTCAAGGCCCAGGTGATGACTTATGATGAAGCGATGGCTCTCCTGTCCAACTCCGAGGCGACCTGTGAGGATCTGGGGCGGGGCGTTGACTTGCTCAAGAGCATTAAATCCTTCCGCAATGCCAGAACGCTTATCGAGCGCTTTGAACGGTATTATTTCGAGCGGATGTACGCCGAAGGGCTAAAGCTGATGCAGAACGGGCATGTATACAGCGAATTTGACGAAGCCGCCGATATATTTGAAAAGATCGCAGCTTATTCGGATGCCGCTGAACAGGCGGCTGCCTGCCGCAAAAAGGCCAATAAAATGCGTCCCCGAAAAAAAAGGGAACCCGCCGCATCCGAAAAAGGCACAAGTGAGGAGTCTGTCCGCTTGACTCCCAAGCAAATTCGGGCGCAGTCCAAAATGAGAGGAAAAGAGAGGGCCTTCGGCGGAGATAGCGCTCCGGTCAGACCCAACGCCCGCCCAAAGGACGAAACGGTCAGCGGAGTGGCAGAGGTCTGGCACACGCTGGACAAACGCCGCCTGGCTGTGTGTGTGGTCTGGCTGATCCTGCTCATCGCCTGCGTATATGTGTCGACCCTGATTGGCTCCTCACAGAATCCGTGGATCATATCTCACGCCAACAGTTTACGAATCGTCATCATAGTGCTGGCGGCAGTATGTTTGTTTTTCCTTGTACGTAATGTCCTGTGGATGCTGACAGCCAGTATGCGGAAGAAGCTGAGTAAGGCTACTCTGGCGTTTATGGTAAAGCTGTTCTCCCCTGTAGTCCATGCCGTGATCAAGCTGCTACAGTCCATCGGGATCGACCTGAGCCGCCGGAACCGCCTAGGCGGCTGGGACGAAAAGAGCTTTATCTATGATGAGGATCCCAAGGAAAAGCGAAAAAAGAAGAAATTAAAAAACGACCTCAAATGGGTGGAACAACAGGACAATGTCGCCCGGGTACGCTTCATCTTCATCGAGTACATGATCCGCCGGATACGGGAAGGTTACTTCATGCGCCGTACCATGACACCCGCCGAAATATCCCGTGATATGGCACTGGAGAATGACGAGAAGGAGTTGCTTCGTGTCTACCAGATTGCCAGATATGCCGGACGGGATGCCGCCAATGATGAGATCACAGACAACATAGTGGATGAACTCTGGGCAGTGAATCAAAAGAAAAATTGAGCCTGTGGTATCATCAGGCAAATTTCCATCTAACAACATAAAGAGGAAGAACATGAAAAATTCAAAGTTTATTCACATTCTGAGTCTTTTTCTCGCATTCCTGACAGTGGAAATCCTCTGTGTCGGGTGTGGAGGCAAAAAGGAACCGACTGATCTGGAGTCGGGAACCGTTGCGTCTGATACGCAACCCGGAGAAGGAACAAAGCCTCATCCAGAAACAGGAAATGGCACTGAAGCCGAAACCGATGTCGGCACGGAACCGGAGACCGAAAAGTCTGTGACATTACAAGCAGATACATTGTCTGTCGGAGAAGATTGGATCCTCCTGACTACCACGACAGATATAGGTGAGGAAGGTGTGTCAGGACAGACGACAGTTTCCCTGTCTACTGATGCAGAAGGCACCCAGATGATCACCACTGCTCGAGGCCCCCTCTCCGCAGGCACAGCTGAGTGGAAGCTGACTTGCACACAAGAGGAACTGAATGGAACTCTGTACCTGACTGTACGGGCATCCGACGGTGAAGAAGTTTGGGACAGCCTGTTTTTGTGTCTGAAAGACCACCTACCTCAGCTGACCCCGGATGGAATCAAATTGGTGGTGGCAGCGATGACCAATGAGGAAAAGGCCCACATGGTAACCGGCGTACCTGATCCCACTCTGTCAGGTGCATCCGGTGGCACTTATCCCATTGAGCGGCTTGGCATACCTTCCATAACCGTCAATGACGGCCCTGCCGGGGTGCGATATGGTACGGCCGTGTGGTATCCGTCTATCATGAACATTTCTTCCTCTTGGGATCCTGTCCTGGCTGCCCGTGTAGGGCAGGCTATTGGTGAGGACGCTCTGGCCATTGGCATGGATGTGGTGCTGGGACCTGGCATGAACATTCAGAAGAATGTGTTGGGCGGGCGGAATTTTGAATACAGCTCTGAGGATCCTATCCTCACAGGCCTGATGATGTCGGCATATGTACAGGGAATGCAGTCTACCGGTACCGGTGCCTGCATCAAGCACTTTGCTGTAAACAATCAGGAGAGCTCCCGCGGCTCTGTCAGCGCCAACGTGACAGAGCGGGCCCTGCGTGAGATATATCTCAAGGGCTTTGGTATGGTGGTCCGCGATGCATCGCCATGGACGGTTATGTCTTCATACAACTGTCTGAACGGTATTCATACCTCAGTCAATTCCGACCTTCTGACCGGAATTCTGAGAGATGAATTCGGCTTTGACGGCTTTGTCATGTCCGATTGGGGTGCTGTTGGCTCCATGGTGGATAAAGTCATGGCTATGAATGATGTGAATATGCCCGGCAATGTCACAGATTCCGATGATGTGTTGGTCGGTCTTGCCGACGGACTTATCACCCCAGTAGCCTTGGATGCCTGTTGTGCCAACATACTCCGGGTGGTGGTCAGATCATCCACATACCTTGACAAACAGGGTGGGCGTGTAGATTATATAAGTCAGAACAATCTGAACAAGGAAATAGCTGCTGATACCATGGTTCTGCTGAAGAATCAAGACGGAGCTCTTCCATACAGCGGAAAAACCTCACTTGCTGTCTTCGGCAATGGGGCCAGTAACACCGTTTTTGGTGGAAGCGGATCCGGTGTGGTCAGTGCCAAAACCACCGAGTCCATTCTGGCTGCTATCCGCCATTCAGACACTTTATCTGTGTATGATCTTTCCCATAATCCCTTCGTTAATTGTGCCCCGCATGATCCTTTGAATCCCGACTCCGATGTGATGATCTCAGATGAACTGATTTCTGCATGGGCAACCGGAGCGGATGCAGCGCTCATTGTCATCTCCCGTAATACAACAGAGGGCGAGGACCTGAGCATATTGGCCGGAAGCTTTGCTTTGAGCAATACCGAAACGCAGATGATCCAGCGGGTTTCATCGGCATTTCATGAAAAAGGGAAAACTGTAACCGTGGTACTCAATACAGGCAACCCTATTGAGGTTGTTTCCTGGCGTGATCTGGTGGATGGTATCATATGGTGTGGATATGCCGGACAAATGACAGGAACAGGACTGGAACGCATTCTGACAGGTCAGATGAATCCGTCGGCTAAGTTGGCCATGACTTGGCCTGCTACATACGAATCCACTCCCACCTCGGACTATTTTCCCGGAAATGCAAACGATACACTGTATTACGAAGATATTTACGTGGGTTACCGCTATTACAATACTTTCGGGGTGGATACGGCCTATGAATTCGGATACGGCTTGTCTTATACGTCATTTGGTTATAGTGACTGTACGCTGCAGGAAGAAGCGAATGGCGATCTGTATGTGATAGCCAGAGTAACCAATGAAGGGAAGGTAGCCGGCCGTGAGATTGTTCAGTTGTATGTGTCCAAGCCGGAGACCACACAGGAGCAAGCCTCGCGTGAACTTGTCGGATTTGCTAAAACAGCTCTCCTGGAGCCCGGTGAATCCGAGGTCGTCAAAATCGCCATCACTCCCGACGCATTGGAAACATATGATACGAAGAACAGCCGTTGGATCATCGATAAGGGTGAATTCCGCTTCAGCCTGGCGGATTCTTTGACTGGGGAGAAGGCAAGCTTTTCTAAAACATGGGACAAGGCTGTTGTCCTGTCTGATGTAGAGAACCGTTGTGTGCCGGATACCGCACTGACTGTCATGTCAAAGGAAACCTATACGGTACCGGATAGGAACAATCGTCCTGTGAATCTGGCGTTAGGCAAGGAAGCATGGGCTGACTACTCTGAAAACGACCAGCTGAAAGCCTCTTATGCGGTAGACGGTGCACCCACTACCCGTTGGAGCGGTCTTGGCACAACCAATGCCATGCATACCTGGCAGGTGGACTTAGGTCAGGTGTATTCCATTGGAAAGGTTGTGATCCAATGGGAATCCTTGTCGATAGCCTTTATGGTGCAGATATCGAATGATGGAGAAAATTTCACATCCTACACGGTTTTACCGCCGGATGCGTCCTGTGTCAACACATTCAATCTCCACGGCACGGAAGCAAGGTATATCCGACTGGTTATTCCGAAGAGCGGAAATGTGTCAATTTATGAATTTCAGGCATATGAAGCAATTGATGAGGATTTGTCTGGTAAAGAGGATGAAAACAAAACCGAGAATGTCGCGCTCGGTAAACCGGTCACATCCACCGATATAGAGGGCAACTACCGCAATGTATATGCAAACGATGGCAACCTTATGACCCGGTGGGGTTCTTTACCGACCGGGGAGGCCTGGCTTTGCATTGATCTTGAGGCGTTGTACAACATAAGTGGCCTTACTATGTACCTTGAATCAGCCTGGGTTCCTTACCACATCCAATATTCTGTGGATGGACAGACATTTACTACCCTGTACCAGGCAAAGAAAGATGAGCTTCAGGTGAACCTGACCGACCTCAATATAAAAGCCAGATATATACGTATGGAAAGAGACGGAGAGAACTGGTTCAGTATCATGGAGTGCATGGTGTTCGGAACAGAGAGTACAGGATAACGCAACTATCTGACATATATATCATTGAACGGGATGCTGCTCGAAATGTGCGCATCCCGTTTTCTTCTCATCAGATTTGTGTAAGCTGGGTGCGGCTGTCAGACATCTCCCGCGTTAAGGCAGGCAGGGCGGCAACTATGTCAGAAGCCAGCATACCATACTCTCCCATTGTCCCGGCGGCTATATCTCCCGCCATTGCATGGAGTAAGACTCCGGCCGCGGCCACCTGACCCACCGACAGATCTGTCCCTAACCGTTGGCGGTTCTGTACAAGGAGAGAACCGATCACTCCGGCCAGTACATCACCGCTACCCCCCTTGGCCATCCCGGCATTTCCGGCCACACATATCCACAACTCACCGTCAGGAGCGGCTACCACCGTATGGGCATCCTTGAGCACTACAACCACACCGTGTGACATGGCAAAGGAGCGTGCCGTACCGGGGAGATCGTTCAGAATATCGGAGACTGTCCGACTACACAAACGAGCCATCTCGGCAGGATGGGGCGTGATGACAACCCGCCGTTCGGGAGATGACAGTATACCGGACTCCCACAAGGTCGGATCCCGGGCCAGTAAGTTAAGGGCATCAGCGTCCAGAACCGTCGGCAGGGAAGGGACATTGTGACCGTTCAAGCCGTTCAGAAGGGTTGTAAACATAAGGCGTGACGTTTCTCCTGTGCCGAGTCCGCAGCCTATGACAAGCCCATCACATAAACAGCACCCCGTGTCATCCTGCAAGGAGCTCAGTAGAGCTGACGTGTCAGGCGCTGTGCTGTTGTAGACGGTCATCACTGCTTCCGGAAGAGCAGTTTGCAGAATGATTCTGTTCGCCTCAGGGGTTATGACATGAGCAAGACCGACTCCACAACGCAGAGCGGATGAAGCTGACAGCACGCAGGCTCCAGACATGCCGACGGATCCGCATAAAAGTCCCAAGCACCCATAATGTCCTTTGTGGGAATGGCGGGATCGTGGAGGCATGGCGTGACGGATAAGGTCCTCCCCTATTAGGTGGAAAGCAGAAGATACCGTACCTTGCACATTCAAGACAGGGGATATGTCGATGCCGATGTCAGCAACTGCCAGTCTGCCACAGATTCCTGCGCCGGGATAGAGAAGCAGCCCGGGTTTGAGAACCTGCATGGTCACAGTCTGTATACAGGATAGACAACGTCCTGGTGTTGCTCCGGTGTCTGCATACACTCCGGAAGGTATATCAATAGCCAGCACAGGCTTTCCTGATGCATTGACAATGTCAAACAACTCTCCTAAAGTACCTTCCACTGGCCGATCAAGACCAATACCCAAAACAGCGTCTACGACAACTGCGCAAGATGTGAGTAAGTCCACAACGGTGGGAGGAGGAAAAATAGGAATTCCGGCTTGTAATGCCAAACCGTACTGCACTGCACATTCCGCACTCATATGTGTTTGGTCGGGAAACCCGCAAGGAGTCAGTTTTCCCGTATATATCACACTGACCGGACGAGGAGTTCCCATCGAACCTTCGGCTATCAAGCGAGCAGCTGCAAACCCATCTCCACCGTTGTTCCCACTGCCGCATAATACCATGACCGGGCCCTCGGGGAAAAGGGCGGATTCTTTATATAAACAGGAAACCACTGCCCGTGCGGCACGCTCCATCAAAACCCGGGAGGGGATACCAAGGTCACAGATTGTATGAGAATCACAAAGTCTCATCTGTGCAGAATTGAATACAGTAAGAGAAGAATACATGCAGATACCTCTATGTATTGAATTTATCGTGATGACTTTTCCGGAAAACCGGCGTTCATGGCACCCAACATAACCTAAACGCAGTCGCGGGGCCCCTCGCCCCACTCTACAGTGGAAAAGGGAGTGTACTATAGAGGGTGGCTGAACTGTAACGCCGTACTGTGAATTACATAAAAGAAATTCGAAAAAGGGGTTGACAAAGCAGCCGGTTTGGTATATAATAGGATTGCTGAAGTAAGCGGGCGTAGTCTAATGGCAAAACTCTAGCTTCCCAAGCTGGTTATGCGGGTTCGATTCCCGTCGCTCGCTCCATATGGAGTGTTCATAACGGTTTCGTCATGAACACTCTTCTTTTTATTTTTGTGGAAAATGTCATGCTTGCTGCGGAGTATAGGGGCAATGATCAGGTAAGACATGTTGTTGGATACACATTTTGGGGCGATATGATGAATGTCATTTGGCCTAAATACGTACAGGGACTGGGAACTTTGTATTATAGCAGAAAATTGAGATTTGACGATATGTTCGCAGATCAGTACAGACAAATATTCGATTTGGACAAAGAAAAAGAATTCAAAATTCTTGAAGTCGGTTGTGGTCCCGGAGCTCTTGCAGGCGCGCTTCATCGTTGGTATCCTCGTGCTGTCATAACCGCCCTTGATCGAGACAGTGAGTTTATCAGATTTGCCGAAGAACATGAGCCGGGCATCACATTTATTGAAGGCGATGCTAAGGTAAATGAAAATGACAATACACTGGGAAAATATTCAGTATATCGATATCCAATGAGTGAAGCACAACTGCCCGCAGCTATGGAGCAGTATGGATTCCGATTTGTTTCCACTGGTTATGCGACTGTCGACCTTACGCCGGATGATCAAAAATTCCCGGCATACATGGCATATGAGCCGGACATTGTGACCGCTCAAGAAATATCCGAAATGAAAAGACGGATCAACATCAAGTATGATAACAGACTTCATGATTACGACTGTGGTAAAAAATATTAGGAAACAGATCTTTCCATTATTATGGTTGTTCGGGGGATGAAATAAAGGCACAGCTCTCATATCATAGCAAACGGAATTTTTCAGGGGAGGATTGTCGTTTGCTTTTTGCTTTCATTAAAGAGAAATCACGTTCTGAAGGTTTTGGGTTCGATCTGCTATGATACCCGGTTCATATGGCCCCACTCACACATACTATCCAATATGGGAATCAGTGACTTCCTCCGCTCAGTTAAACTGTACTCAACTTTAGGCGGAATCTGCGGATATTCCTTGCGGTAAACAAGTTGATCGGATTCCAACTCCTTCAATGTGGCGCTCAATGTCTTATAAGAAATACCACCGATATATTTCTTCATTTGGTTGAATCGCACCACTTCGAATTCCATTAAGGTATAAAGAATCGTCATTTTGTATTTGCCGCTGATCAGTGAAAGCGTATAGCTGAATCCCGTGGTTCCAAGACATTCATCCGATATACATCTTTCCGACATATAAATACTTTCCTCCGATATAGTATAAGCAGTTTATGTTAGTATCACACCTGAAAGTGCGTACTTGACTATTTCGCTGTATATGGTATCATTATACTGCGACTGACAGAGAAAGTCAAGTTTATTTTTGGAGGATTCACTCATGAGTAAAAAAATTGTTGTAATTACCAGAAGCCCACGCAGGAATGGCAATAGTTTTGCCATGACTGACGCTTTTATCAAGGCTGCTGAAGCCAAAGGACACATGGTAACTCGTTTTGGGCCATGCAGAACATTGGCGGCTGTCATGCCTGCGAAACCTGTTTCCGAACAGGCCAGGCCTGCTCATTTCACGATGATTTCAATACGATAGCACCTGCCCTTCTGGAGGCGGATGCAGTCGTGTTCACGATGCCTGTTTATTGGTACACAATTCCGGCTCAGATCAAAGGCGTAATCGACCGCCTTTTCAGCTTTGTGGTAGGTGGCAAGGATATTTCGGGTAAGGAATGTGGGCTTATCACTTGCTGTGAGGAGCATGATATGTCGGTTATGGAGGGCGCACGGATTCCATCGAGCGTTCCGCTACGTTGATGAAGTGGCATATGGTCGGTGAGGTTCTGATGCCTGGCGTACTGAATGAAGGTGACATTGAAAAGACCGATGGCTGTAAACTCGCGGCTGCTTTGGCTGATAAAATGTAATACACCATTGATAAATCCGAAAAAGATTCAGTTCAGCCGACGTAACAGTAACGTAAAAAGGGGTTTACTGCTTATATTAACAAAAAGTTCATACAATTGCTTGCGAATTATGTTATAATATATTCGGTATGAGTTTGCCTTTGGGCGCATACCGCATATTGTTCTTCTTTATTTATCACACATATTCGGAGGTAGTTATGGCAGATCTGAAAATGTTGGCGATCGACCTGGGCGCATCCAGCGGACGTGGCATTGTCGGTTCCTTTGACGGAAAGAAGATCACCCTGCGTGAGAATCACCGTTTTTCTAATGACCCGGTGTTTGTGAACGGGCGGTTTACGTGGGATATCCTTCGCATCTTCTTCGAAATTAAAAATTCTATTACCAAAACCGTCATTGACGGAGATCATGTATCCTCTGTCGGGATCGATACCTGGGGCGTGGATTATGGCCTCCTGGACAAGAATGGCCGCCTTATGGCGAATCCCACTCATTACCGCGATACCCGCACTGTAGGCATCACAGATTACATGAAAAAGTATCTGTCGCCGGAGGAAATATACCGCGTGACGGGGATTCAGGCCATTGATTTCAATACCTTAAATCAGCTGGCTGCTGAGGGTCGTGATGATCCCGACATGCTCTCCAGAGCAGACAAGATGCTCTTTATTCCGGACCTTCTGAACTATTTCCTGACAGGGAAAATGGCTACTGAATATACCATCGCCTCTACCGGCATGATTCTGGATGCTGAAAAGCGAGATATTGCATATAATCTGACAGATAAGCTGGGCATCAAGCGTTCTCTGTTTGCCCCCATCGTGCAACCTTGCACCGATCTCGGCACACTTCTGCCTCAAATCAATGAGGAAGTGGGCCAGAATCATATCCATGTTTTCACTGTAGCCTCCCACGACACAGCCAGTGCTGTCATCGCTGTCCCTGCTACCACCGAAGAGGACTTTATTTACATCAGTTCCGGTACCTGGTCGCTGATGGGCCAGGAGTTGGCTCAACCCCTTATCAATGAGGCTACCTGTGCTGCCAACTTCACCAATGAAGGCGGCGCTCTGGGCACCATCCGCTTCCTCAAGAACATTATGGGTCTTTGGATCATCCAGGAGTCTCGTCGGCAATGGAAGCGAGAAGGGAAGGAGTACAGCTTTGCCCAGATGGAAGCATGGGCTAAGGAGGCTAAGCCCTTCCGTTCCCTGATCAATCCGGATGATGCGACCTTCAACACACCCGGCAACATGCCCGAGAAGATCAGGGCCTTCTGTGGCAGGACCAATCAGCCTGTGCCTGAGAGCGCGGGAGAGGTAGTTCGTTGTATCTATGAGTCTCTGGCGTTGAAATATCGCTATACAGTTGAGGGCATTCAGTCTCTGCGCAGCAAGAAAGCCAACGCTATCAATGTGGTAGGTGGCGGCACCAAGGACAAGTTCCTGTCCCAAATGACTGCCGATGCTTGTGGTTTGCCCGTCTGTGCTGGCCCCGAGGAAGCCACGGCCATCGGTAACCTGATGATGCAGATTATGGCAGCCGGAGAAATTCGGACATTGGCCGAGGCTCGCCAGGTTGTAGCGGATTCCTTTGAGCTCAAACACTACGAGCCTACTGCGGAGCGTGCTGTGTGGGATGATGCCTACGGCCGCTTCTGCCAGCTTCTGTAATATGTAACAAAGACCTTCCACGGCTGCATGATCGGTAGCCGTGGAAGGGCTTTTGAATGTATGCCTCGAATCGGCAAAAAACTTTATCAATATAAATCGAAAATTGTTAAAAAAACAGACGCTCCGGCACACAGCCGAGGGAGTGTCCCAGGAAGGGAAGGAATCTTCATATGAAAGACACATTGTATGCTGATCTGAGTGTGATCGGAATGAGGGGTTGTGAGAAATTCGTTGAGCGAGTGGATGATTACCTCCGGGAATGGCGGCGTCATGGAGCCGAGGAAACCTATCTGACACACACGACCTGCCCACGGTTCGGCTCCGGAGAAGGAAAAGGACTGATTCAGGAGTCCATGCGGGGGCAGGATGTGTACATTATCTGTGACATGTTCAATTATGGGGTTACCTATAGTATGCAGGGTATGACTGTGCCAATGAGCCCGGATGATCATTATGCCGATCTCAAGCGTCTGATTGCCGCCATTGGAGGAAAAGCCCGACGCATCACCGTCATTATGCCTATGCTTTATGAGGGACGCCAGCACAAGCGGACATCCCGTGAATCCTTGGATTGTGCCATTATGCTCCAGGAACTGGTGCACATGGGCGTCACGAACATTCTGACCTTCGATGCTCACGATCCTCGGGTGGCAAACGCCATCCCGCTGTCCGGGTTTGACAACGTGACACCTAATTATCAGATGCTCAAAGCCATGATCAAAGCTGTACCGGATGTTGTTCTTGACAAGGATCATGTAGTGATGATCTCCCCCGATGAAGGAGCCATGGGCCGGTGCATGTACTACTCTGAGGTGCTGGGTGTCGATATCGGTATGTTTTATAAGCGTCGTGACTATTCCAGAATTGTGGGGGGGAAGAACCCGGTCCTGGAGCACAAGTATCTGGGTGATCCTCTGGAAGGAAAGGATGCCATCATTGTGGACGATATGATCTCCTCCGGCGGCTCACTCCTGGAGGTTGCCAGACATCTCAAGGAGGATTATAATGCCCACCGTGTCTTCTGCTTTGCCACCTTTGGTCTGTTTACCGACGGATTTGAGGCTTTCGATAAGGCATATGCCGATGGCATGATTGATAAGATATTTACCACCAACCTGACATACCGCAAGCCGGAGCTTTTGGAAAAGCCGTGGTATGTGGAAGTCAACATGTGTAAGTATGTGTCCTACCTGATTGATACCCTCAACCACGATGCCACCATCAGCGAACTGCTTAAGCCGGATAAACGAATCGCGGCTCTTTTGGAGAAACACCGGGCAGCTCTCAAAGGCCAGGGGCAGATAAGTATCTCATTTGACTCATAAGTCCGAATCAAGGATCTGAACAATTCATGTAACACCCTGTCGGTGTAACACACTCCGACAGGGTGTTATCTCAAGAGAGAAACAGCTTTCATAACTGAATGCAACCTCAGGTTGACATTTCGAAACGCATAATTGGTGGTTTCCTTTTCTTTTATGCCGTATACTTTGACATAAGCACAGCATGGAATGCGGTGTGAAAACATGTTGAAAACATGTAAGGAGATATGATTTTGAAATTAGGCGAAAAACTTTCGAGACTCAGAAAAGAAAACAATTACACCCAAGAGCAATTGGCTGATGTTCTTGGGGTATCCCAGCAATCGGTAAGCAAATGGGAGTCGGATATCGCATATCCGGAAACCGAAAAGCTGATACGGCTGGCCAGACTTTTTAATTGCTCCACGGATTATCTGTTGAAGGATGAGTGTAACAACTGCGCGAGAGAAAGAGCGAAAAAATGATTTGCGGTTTGCCTCTGTACCACATAGCCAAAAATGCCAAGGGCTTTATTGC
>CAZQAI010000017.1:0-1090 GCA_964591305.1 uncultured Clostridium sp. | reverse complement strand
TGATTTGCGGTTTGCCTCTGTACCACATAGCCAAAAATGCCAAGGGCTTTATTGCAATAGGTCTGCATGCCAGAGGCGTGATTGCCATTGGGGGCATAACGCAGGGTGTCATCTCTATAGGCGCCTTGTCTTTAGGAGTTTTGTCCTTCGGGCTGTTTACTGCCGGTGTTTTTGCGTTTGGATGCTTTGCACTCGGGCTTTTATCTGTCGGTGCGATTGCGCTCGGTCTTTTTATAGCCGGTGCCATCAGCATCGGGATTGTGTCAATTGGTGCACTATCTATTGGATCGTTCTCGGTAGGTGCTCTCTATAGGAAAATACATGGCCGTGGGTGATCATGCAAAAGCTATGATTGTCATAGGAGAATCCAAAGCGGTGGGGAGCGTGTACCAACACGCTGGCACTCTCGAATCTGCCGATATCAAGAGGATTATAGAACTTCTGGATATCCATGTGCCTCAATATCTGGCATGGGCAAAAGAAATTTTCAAGCTTTTTGTTATGTGACTCAAACGTGTACAAAGAAAGCCCCACAGATCATGCAAAGGTCTGTGGGGCTTTTCAGCCATCATGAAGATTTTAATTCCACTTTGCTGATATACATACTGTCTCCTGATTGGCATACATTGAAGAAATCTATTCGGATTTTGTGTATGATCCCATCCCAGTAACCGGTAGTCGACAAATTGATTCGCACTGTGTGCCATTGACCGTCCGGTTCTCCTAAATCAAAGACAGTAGAGATGCCTCCTGTAGCTTCCGGGATAGCGCCGGTGCATAAAAACAGCTCGGCAGAGTATGTGTTCAGATGATTGGAATCAGGGAGCATATAGGTAATTTCAATATAGGGATAATCGGCAGCATCGTATATATCATCCATGATAGAGTAGTCGACATAGAAATACGGGTCATATGCCTCTTCCAACTCAAGCAAAAGGCCAAGGGATGTGAAGCTGCCATGTGAACGCTTGAATCCGGTCAGATACGCATGACTCGTCTCCTCCGTCAGATCAAGTGTGACAGAAGATGGCGTGACATCATCTACTGTGCCATCCCCCCACTGGCGATTCAACCAAGAAAGGCGTCTGTC
>CAZQAI010000016.1:0-14983 GCA_964591305.1 uncultured Clostridium sp. | reverse complement strand
GGCTTTGCTGACTGAAAATCCTTCATGAGCTGATCCAGTTCATCGCTGACCGCCGCACTGTCGGATGCATCGGATTCGGCCTTGGCAGCGGAAGCGGTTTTGACAGCGGACTCGGTCTTGACAGCAGATTCCGTCCTGCCAAACTGGGCCTTGAGGATGGCGGGCTGAGCAGGCTCCGTTCCCTTGGTAGCCTCATCGGCTTGCTTTTTGCTGTCAGGCGTCTCGGTCTTCTTGTCAAAGCCGGTGGCAATGATGGTAATGCGCATGGCATCATCCAACTCCTTGTCAAAGGTCACACCCCAGAGCACATTGGCATCGGGAGCCGCCTCGTTGGCGATCATGGTTGAGGCCAGGTCGACATCATCCAGTCCCACATCCGGAGATGCAACCACGCTGATCAGAATGCCGTGAGCACCGGCGATAGAGGACTCCTCCAGCAGGGGGCTGGAAATGGCCCCCTTAGCGGCTTCTTCGGCCTTATCCTTGCCTTCACCGACACCGACACCCATATGGGCATACCCGGCATTTTTCATGACGGAGGACACATCGGCGAAGTCCAGGTTGACGAAGCCCGGCACGTTGATCAGGTCAGAGATGCTGCGTGTACCACGGGACAACACATCGTCGGCTATCTCAAAGGCGTTCTGCAGGGTAATACGGGGAGTATCCGGCATCTGCTTGAGACGCTCATTGGGAATGACCACCAGGGAATCCACATACTGGCTCAGTTCAGACACACCGCGGATGGCCTGATCCATGCGCCGCTTGCCCTCAAAAGCAAAAGGCTTGGTCACAATGCCGACCGTCAGAATGCCCATCTCATGTGCCACCCGTGCCACCACGGGCGCGGCGCCTGTACCGGTTCCACCGCCCATACCGGCCGTGACAAACACCATGTCGGCATCCGCCAGAATATTCTTTATATCCTCAATGGATTCTTCAGCAGCCCGGGCGCCGATATCGGGATTGGCACCGGCACCGAAACCGTTGGTCAGCTTCTGGCCGATAGCCAGCTTGACAGCCGCATCCGAATTCTGGAGCACCTGTGCATCGGTGTTGATAGCAACGAATTCAACGCCCTCGATGTTAGAATCGATCATGCGGTTCACTGCATTGTTGCCGCCGCCGCCGACGCCGATGACCTTTATATTCACGCCGGACGAATAGCTGTCGTCATGTTCAAATCTTGCCATTTTTAAACTTCCTCCCATATGTACGCTTGGTGAAACGCCCGTCCTCGCTGGTGTTGAAATGCACGCTCTCGCCGGTACGATGTATATCCTACCACCAATAGGATGTAAGGCAACACCGCAATTCACGGCCGCACAATTTGCGGCTGCACGATTTGCGGCTGCACGATTTGCAGCGGACGCCTTGTCAGATACCTTAATACCTATATATCATATACTTTTTTTTGCAAAATTGCAATAGTTTTTTTGAAAAATAGTCACGGCTTTCAAAAAATTTATGAAATGTTCACAATTTCAGCAAAATAACACGCTCTGCTTCCCGACTTTTTATCCCTTTATCTTATCCAAGGCCTGCTCAGTGGCCTACCCATTCGGGAAGGTCGATTTCCTCCGATTCCCGATATCCGACCTCTGTCGGATCCGACACATCCAAAAGTGCCGGCAGGGTGCCGCTTGATGCCTGGCCATCCAAAACCACCATAATCAGAGACAGCTTTCTGTCCAGTTCGGAGACGGATCCCAGCATAACCTTGATCCTGCCGTCCAGCACCAACCACAGATTGTATCGGTTGCCCAACTCTAGCCCCGTGATCCGGCCGGACAGGGGAGAATTCATGACAGCGTCCAACACCGTATACACATAGGCGTACTGCTCTTCGGCCCGGCCTGTCTCCACCTCATAGGTCACGAGCTCGTCCCCGGCCCCTGAGGGTAAGTAGGGCAGGTAGTCAAACGTCAGCACCTCCTGTCGGCGTAGTCTGGCCTCCTCCGGCAGTCCCAGATACACAGGGCCCAGGTCGATCCACCGGTCGGACTGTCCGCTCACCTCCAGCACCCGGAAGCTCTCGGCCGAGAGCAGGTAGTAGTTCTGATTATGACAGGTATAATACAGCCGTTCCTCCTCGGTGACAGATATGGTCACCTCCCCGTTCAGAGATCTGTCCAATCGGACGGATTTCAAAAGGGGGCAGGCCGCCCGCAGCCGGGCTGCCACCGTTGCGGTGTCAAAGCTCATCATCAGGTCGCCCGTCTGAATGCCGGATGCGTCTGCCAGTTCTTCAACTGTGTAGCGGGCCCCGCCCTTTACCGATACGGTGCTCACTGTCCAAAAGCAGGTCAGCGTCAGCAGAAGGCCCAGAAGCAGCCCTGCAACGAACAGACTCCAAAAGGCCCGCTTGAGTATGCGGCGGGTGCGGAAACGCTGCTTTATCGGTATATCGGTGCCGAAAAAGGCAGCATTCTTACCAAATTTTTCCCCATAAGACTTGGGCCGTCTTGCCTTGCCGGGCTTTTTCGGGCTGCTCCTGTGGGATGTGTGAGCCACAACCGTTCCTTTTGCGGTGCGGCCGCTTTTCCCCGACTTGTTTTTCTTTTTTATGTGCGGCATAACTTGATCAACTCCCGGTATATGGTTTCATTGACTCCGGGGCAGGCAAAGTGGGTCTGAATCTCCCGTCCCATGCTTCGCCGGGTAGGCATATCGTCCAGAAGGGAAAGCACCGTCCGTTCAAGCGCTCCGTCAGGCAGCTCCTTTTCCTCGACACACACACCGGCCCCCGCTTGGGCCAGGGCCATGGCGTTCTTGTACTGATGGTTGTCGACCACATAGGGAGACGGTACCAACACCGCCGCCTTGCCGGTTAAGGCCAGCTCCGATATGGTCATAGCTCCTGCACGGCAGACGACCAGATCTGCGGCCGCCATCTGCAGCGGCATATCGTATATATATTCATACAGCCGGATACGGGGAGACGCATCCGCCCCTGCGGTATGGAGGTTTTCCGCTGTCCGCTTAAAATCCCGCTGACCGGCGGCATGATGCACCACCACATCGGGGCGGTTCCGGACTATGCGGGCGGACAAAGCCACCATGGCATCGTTGAGATGCTCCGCTCCCAGGCTGCCGCCGAATGCAAGCACAAGGGTCTCCCCCGGTGCCAAACCCAGTGTATGTCTGGCTTCGGCGTAGCTCACACCCTCAAAGCCCGGCATATGAGGGTTGCCCACCCGGACAACCTTTCCATTTCCCTCCATTCCCAGACGTGCGGCGGTCTCGGGGAAGTTGATAAAAATGCGGTCGACCTGATTTTTGACCTGACAAATGGCCTTGCCCGGCAAGGCATTGGACTCATGAACGGCGGTGGGTATGCCCCGGGCCGCCCCCACCGACACCACCGGCCAGCAGGCATAGCCGCCGGTGCCGAAAATCACATCCGGCCGGAAGCTGTCGATCAGACGCCCCGCCGCCTGCCTGGCTCTCAGCATGACAAAGGGCAGGGTCAGGTTGGCCGGATGGTACACCGGGCGACGCAGACCCCGGATGTGAATGGCAGCCAGCTCATATCCCGCCCGCCTGACAAGGTCGCCTGCCTTATCACGGGGCATGTCAGATGCTGCAAACAGCAGGTGGGCATCGGGGTCATGGGCTTTTATAGTGGCAGCCATGGCCAGGGCGGGATTGACATGTCCGGCCGTACCGCCGCCGGTCAGAAGGATGTTCATAAATCAGGCCAGTCCTTTCGCTTTGATATTACCGTTTCTGGTAAGAGTACCTGGATATGTTGAGCACGATTCCCATTTCGAAGATCTGAAGAATGAGGGAGGTACCGCCGGAGGAGAAAAAAGGAAGCGATATGCCGGTATTAGGCATGGAGTTGGTCACCACGGCTATGTTGAGGATGGTTTGCAGGGCCACCTTAGCCACCAGGCCATAGGCTGCCAGCGAGGTGAACTTATCCGGTGCTTTGGAAGCGATGCGGAAACCCCGCCACACAAGAAGCGCAAACAGAACCACCACCAGCAGGGCGCCGATAAAGCCCAATTCCTCACAGACAATGGTGAAGATAAAATCGTTTTGCGGTTGGGACACATACCCATACTTCTGCTGGCTGTTGCCAAGCCCCACCCCGAAAAAACCGCCTGACCCGATGGCATACAGGCCCTGCAGGGTCTGCCAAGCCGATCCCAGGGGATCCACGGCGTCTATGTTCAGCCAAGTGATGACACGGGCCTGGGCATACTCTGACACCAGCAGGACGAACAAAACCGCTACCGCCCCCACGCCGAAGATGATGAAGAACCATTTTTTATCTGTTCCGCCCAGAAACATGGTCACAATACCCAGCAGACCGATGATGATGATGCCGGACAGGTGATGCTCCAGCATGACCAACACGCAGATTAACCCGAACACACACATGGGGAACAGTACGCCGTAGCGGAACTGCCCGCCGAACTTCTGCCTGGTGGCAATCTGCTTTTCATACTTGGTCATGATCAGAGCAATGACCAGGATAACAGCCATCTTGGCAATCTCCGAGGGTTGCACCGACACCGGTCCTATGCGGATCCAGCGGGTGGCACCCGAGCCGTAGCTGGAGCCTATCACCAGCACCAGCAAAAGTAGCACCACCGACCCGCCATAAGCACACACGCCGAACATTCGCCAGAACCAGGGTCGGGCCTTGATGATAAAGGGCGTGGTCACCGCAAAGCCCACCAGCAAGTAGACGATGTGACGCTTGACATAGTAGGCGCTGTCGTCATGGTACTGGGCAGCGTAAACCGAGCTTGCGCTGTAGGCCATAACCGCCCCGAAGACGGCCAGAGTGACGACGATAAGCAGGAAAGGGGTGTCAATGGGCCCTTTGACCAATGTGTAGTCGGATTCCGGCAGCTCGGGTTGCTTCCCATGCACCGGCTCGGTATAGATTGGGTCATGAGGCTCCATCGACCTGTCCAGGCGGTCACCCAAACGGTCCATGTTCCTTTCCAGGCGGCGTTTCCCCTTGCGCCACCCGTCCCCGAAATGCCATCGGCCCATGGCGGTGTCACCTCCTTCAAAATGCAGTTAGATCCCCAGCCAGGCGGCCAGGCAGAACAAAACCGATACCCCGACAAACAGCGCCACGATCTGTCCCTCACTCCAGCCGCACTTTTCAAAATGATGATGTACGGGTGCCATTTTAAACAGCCGCTTTCCGTGAGTCAGCTTGAAGTAGAACCGCTGGATCAGGCTGGTCAGCATATCTATGACAAACACGAACCCGGCCATCACAAACAGGAGCAGCTCATCCGCCATGAGGGCGCAGCCCATGATCACCCCGCCCAGGAAAAGCGACCCGGTATCCCCCATGAACATCTTGGCCGGATGGTGGTTGAACACCAGAAAGCCCAACATCCCGCCCAGCAGAGCACAGGCAAGCACCCCGATGTCGGTGTCGCTCTTCATGGCAGAAAACAGGATCATGAAGCCGGACACCACGGCGCAGACTGAGGAAGCCAGTCCGTCCAGCCCGTCGGTCAGGTTGGTAGCATTGACAAAGCCAGCCAGCACCAAAAGGTAGATCGGATAGGCCAAGCAGGACAGTTCCCATCGCGTCTCGGTAAAAGGAATACGGAAGGAAGTGGGCAGATGCCCTGTCAAACGCATCATGCAAAGATAGGCAGCGCACAGCACCGCCTGGAGCACAAGCTTCTGCTTTTCCGTCAGTCCTTCGTTCTGCTTTTTGACCAGCTTGCAGTAATCATCCACAAATCCGATGGCGGCGTTTCCAAAAGCAAACAGCACGCTCAAGGCAAGGGGAATAAGGTCTCTGCCCTCCCCCCGGACGCCCCGGAAGATGGCATACCCCCCCACACAAAGCAGAAAGGCCAGGATAAAGCAGATGCCTCCCATGGTGGGTGTTCCCGCCTTGCTCTTGTGCCAGGAAGGCCCTTCCTCCCTGATGGACTGTCCCACTTTCAAATACCGAAGCAGGGGCAGTAAGGCCGCTCCGAGCCCCACTGTCAGAGCAAAGGCACATACTCCTGTCGCCATCACCGTTACATTCATCTCATTCAGCCATCCCATGATCGTCTGTTCCTTCCTTGTATTTCAATCTTCCGCCGATTCCTCCAGCACCTCGCACACCCTCTCAAGGCGTACAGCCCGGCTGGCCTTCAAGAGCACGGTGTCCCCGCCGCAGGCCAGCTCCCAAATCAGATTCGCTATCGTCCGGGGATCAAAGTCCGTCCCGTCGGCGGACAGGATGTGTACCCGTGCAGGATCCATACCGGATGCCACGGCACCCCGGCCGATCTCGGCTCCCAGCGCCCCCACCGTGACCAGCGCATCCAATCCCCGGTGGGCACAGGCCTCCCCCACCTCCCGGTGTAGCATGACACTCCGCTCACCCAGCTCCCGCATGTCACCCAGGACGGCCAGCCGCCGCCCCTGTTCCCGGCTCGCCGTCAGATCAAGCACCTCCAGGGCGGCCTGCATGGATTCCGGTGCCGCATTGTAGCAATCCTCCAGCAGGGTCAGACCGCCGTGGGGCCCCTTGATGCGGTGCACTGTCTGCCGCATGGCCGCCGGGCGATATGACACAAGTCCGGCGGCCACATTCTCCCGGCTCATGCCGCACAGGTACCCCACCGCCGCCGCCAGAGTGGCTCCATATACCATGTGACGCCCCATGGCCGGTACCCTCAGCTTAGGCCAGATCGCCCCATCCGGCCATGTCAGATCAAAGGTCATGCCGTTTCCCTCCGGGTGTACCCGCTCTGCCGCAAAGCTCGCGGGACTGCCATTGGCCGATACCCGATACACCGAAATGTCCCGCCCGTCTGTACCCTGATCGGGCAGGTGGGAAAGAAGCGGCTCATCCGCCGGGATGAGCAGACTACCTCCAGGGCGCATTCCCTCTATGATCTCCTGCTTGGCCCATGCGATCTTTTCCCGGCTGCCCAGATGCTCCAGGTGGGAGGAACCGATATTGGTGATGATGCCCACATCCGGGCACACCGCCCGGGATAGGGCGGCAATCTCACCCCGGGCGCTCATCCCCATCTCCAGCACGGCCGCCTGACAGGCTGTATCAATCTCCAGCACCGACAGAGGCAGACCAATGATGCTGTTGAAATTGCCCTCCCGCCGGTGGGTGCGCAGCTGCCGCCCCAGTACAGCGGCACACAGCTCCTTGACTGTGGTCTTACCCACACTGCCTGTCACGCCGACCACCAGAAGATGGGGCAGTCTGTCCCGGCGAAACCCGGCGGCCATGGGGGACAGGGCTGCCACCGTGTCCGGCACCCGCACAGCGGCCCAGGGGGTATCGGACACCGCCAGGGTCTCGGGAATCTGCTCGCATAGAAAGGTGCGGCATCCCGCTTCCAGGGCGGTCTCCATATACTTGTGGCCGTCCGTCCGCTCCCCCCGGATGGCGCACATCAGGGTACCCGGCCCGGCTTCCCGGGAATCGGTGCAGACAGCCTGCACCGCCGGAGTCTCCTTCATGAGATGCACGATCACCTCTCCGCCGACCCACCCGGCGATGAGGTCAAGAGGCAGGCTGCCTCCGCTGGCAGTCACTTTCATATCCGATCCCCCTTTCCGTTCCGTATATGTATGGTTTTCCCGCCTCGTTACCCTCTCTCCCGCAGAGCGGACAGGACGATCTCCCGCTCACAAAATGGATGGCGTCCGGTGCGGTCTATTTCATAGGTTTCATGTCCCTTGCCGCACAGCAGAATGATGTCACCCAACCTGGCATGCAGGATCACGTGGCGGATGGCCTCGGCCCGGTTGGAAATGACGACATACTCGCTCTCCTTGTCAATACCGGTCAGAATGTCTTGGATGATGGCACCGGGATCCTCACTCCGGCTGTTGTCCGAGGTGATCACCACCACATCGGCCATCCGGGAGGCGATACGGGCCATGGCCTTGCGTTTGGATCGATCCCGATCCCCGCCGCATCCGAACAAAAGCACGATCCGTCTTGTACAGCTCTGTGTTCCCCGTCCGGCCCCTGACAGTGTGCGGTGAGATACGGTATACCCGGCCATCCGGCCCCGCCCGCCGCAAGCGCCCTGCCCCGTGCCGGACTCCTGCCGCAGGCGATGAAAGGTCTCCAACAGAGTCTCCAACGCATCGGGGGTATGGGCAAAGTCAATGAACACCGAGAATTCCCCGTCATAAGCCGGGCCCAACGGCACCCGCTCCATGCGCCCCGGCACGCCCGGGAAGCTGCCAAGCGCCTCCTTGACGTGAGTGGGAGACACCCCCAGAGACATAGCGGCCACAGCAGCTTGCATGGAATTGATGACCGTAAACTGTCCCGGCACCGGGCATCTGATGCGCAGTCGGACATCCGGCGTAATCAGGCGGTACTCCACCCCACACAGCCCCAGTGACCGGATCTGACCCGCCTGTGTCCTGCTGCATGTCCCGGTGGGACATACCGGATCCGTGATCCCGCCGGTGGCTGAGGTGCGGCAGATCAGCCATTTGTCCACCGGCAGGAACATGGCCGGAAGACTGCGCCCCCACTTATCGTCGGCATTGACCACCCCCAGACGAGACCTCTCAAACAGGCGGCATTTGGCCTTAAAGTAGGCCTCCACAGTGGGGTGAAAATCCAAATGCTCGGGCGAGAGGTTGGTGAACACCGACAACTCAAAGGACAGTGGGGCCACCTTCTCCAAAGCCAGGGCATGGGAGGTCACCTCCATGATCACAGTCAGAGGGGACGGATCGGCCGCCTCCTCCGCCATACGGGCCAGAATGGCGTACAGCTCCTCGGGATCGGGCGTAGTCATGGCCGCCCGCTCATCGGCGGATCGGATGTTCACCGGTCCGGACGGGGAAAAGCATCCTAGGGTGCCTATCATGCCGCAGGGCTCCCCCGCTGTCATCAGGATGTGCCGCAGCATGCACGCCACCGATGTCTTGCCGTTGGTTCCGGTAATGCCCACCAGACGCAACCGCCGACCCGGATGTCCGTACCAGGCATCAAACAGGCGGGCCATAGCCTCCCGGATGTTGTCTGCATACAGCACGATCTGTCCCTCGGGCATCCGCTCCCCCGATGATCCTTCCTCCGGCAGCGGCTGGCATATAACAGCCACCGCTCCGGCCTGCAAAGCTGCCGGGATATACTGTCTGCCATCGGTGTGCATGCCGTTGACAGCCACAAACAGCCATCCCGGCCTGATCCGCCGTGAGTCGGCGCTCACACCCCGGATGATCAGCTCCTCCGCCTCCCGGGGGCACACCACCCCCGCCTCAGCGCACAGCCGCCCCAAAGGCATACTTCTCTCTCTCTCGGATGTCTCCATAAATATGACCATTCCTTTCTGCGAGTAAGATGGATATGGGCTGTTTTGACATCCGTTGTTTTCAGATACTGCGTATTGCTTTTTCAATCAAGGAGACTTTAGCAAAGACCCACAAGGGAACCCTAGCAAAGACCCACAAGGGAACCATGACAAAAGCCATCAGGATTCTTTTACTCCGGGTCTTCCTTGTTCCGGAAGGTAACCGTCACCACCGTGCCGGCCTCCACCTGGGTGCCGGGGGCCGGATCCTGGGTGATCGCCACCGCACCGGTGCCGGACAGATAGTTGTTGGTGCCCTGGATGCGGATATTCAGACCCCGCCCGGCCAGCGTTTCATTGGCGGCCACAGCGGTTTTGCCGATCAGATCGGGCACCGTCACGCTTTTGTGTTCGATCTTGGATTCGGTGTAGAAAATAAGTTTGGCCCGAGCCGATTCCATCTTAACACCGGCGGCCGGCGACTGGGAGCGGACATAGGAGCCGTCCCCCACAATCTCCACTTCAAACCCGGCCTCCTCGGCATAGGATCGCGCCAGGCTGGCACTCCAGCCCACATAGGAGGGAGCGGTAACGGCCAGATTGGCCAGTTCCTTGTCGGTATAGACCGCCTCGACACCCAGGTAAGGCAGGATGGCCTCCATGACATTGGCCAGGTAGGGGGCCGCCACATAGCTTCCGTACAGGACACCGGCGGTGGGTTCATCCACCAGGATCAGCACCGCCACCTGGGGGTTATCCGCCGGGGCGAAGCCTACGCAGGAGCAAACATAGTATTCTCTCCCGCTGTCATCCTTCTTATCCACCTTTTCGGAGGTACCTGTCTTGGCCGCCACCCGGTAGCCTGCCACATAAGCATTCTTGGCACCGCCATCCCCGGAGACGCCCTCCTCCAGAATCTTAGCCAGTGTGGCGGCGGTTTCCTTGGAAATCACCTGACGGCGCACCTGATCCTGGTAGGTCTCGATGACATTTCCCTCACTGTCCAGCACTTCCTTGACCAGGTGGGGGGTCATCAGGTATCCGCCGTTCGCCACGGCGGCGACGGCCATAATCTGCTGGATGGGCGTAACCTTGAAATTCTGGCCAAACGAAGCCGTAGCCAGATCCAGCTCCTGAAACTTGTCAGGCTGATAAAAAATGCTGACGCCCTCTCCGGGCAGGTCAATCCCCGTCTTTTCCAGGTAGCCGAAGGAACGGAAGTAGTTGTAAAAACGATCCCTTCCGATCCGCAGACCCATCATCATCAGCACCGGATTGCAGGACTGCTGAATGCCGCCGGCAAAGGTCAGGGAGCCGTGCCCCGTGGTCTTGTGGCAGTGAATGGTGATACCGTTGACCTTGTAGTAGCCGGGGCAGTAAAATGTCTCGGTGGGATTGACCAGATTTTCCTCATAGGCCATGGAGGCGGTGACGATCTTGAAAGTCGATCCCGGCATGTAGGCCTCTGTGATGGCCTTGTTGGCCCAAGTAGTCAGCTGAAGCTCTTGCTTGAGAGCCAGATACTCACTGCTGTCCGCCGAAAGTCCGCTCGCGCTCAGAACCCTGAGGCAATCTTCATTCAGTTCCCTTGGATTGTTCAGATCAAAGTCAGGGTAGGTAGCTATGGCGAGGATTTCCCCGGTATTGACATCGACCACAATACCGCAGGCCCGGTTCTGTCCCTGAGACTCGATGTAGGCCGTGGAAAGCTGCTCCTCCAGCACCGACTGAATGTACACGTCCAGCGTGGTAACCAAGGAGTAGCCGTCCCGCGCCTCGATATAGCTTTGGTACTCATAGGGCATTTCATTGCCATGAGAATCCCTGGCCACGATGTACTTGCCATTGGTGCCGGCCAGCAGGTCGTTATACTGCAGCTCCAGCCCGTAGGCTCCCTTTCCGTCACTGGTGGTGAATCCCAACGCATGACAGGCCAGGCTGCCATACGGATAGTACCGGGTGCTGCCGGCCTGTAAAAAGATCATATTCTGCAGAGCATGCTTGTCAATAAAGGCTTCTACCTGAGCCGCCGTGTCTTGATCCACCTGCCGGGCGATGGTTCTGTCGAGGTACCGGGTGTAGGTGGTCTGCTTCATGACATTCTCGTAGGTGGTATCCAGTATACCGGACAGTCCCTCGGCGATCAAGGCGTCGTATGCCACGCCGTCATCCTCTGAAGCACTGGCAATGGAGCGGGGGGAAATGAACACGCGGTAGGTGGTCACATTGGTGGCCAGCAGTGCGCCGTTGGTGTCGTAAATCTTACCCCGGTCGGCATTGACCGACGATTCAGTGGTCAGCTGGTTGATAACCTTGTTTCTGTACTTCTCATATCCCGCCGTCTGAAGCAAAAGGATGCGCAGGAGCAGGTATACAAAGGCCACCGCTACGATGATCCCAATGATAGCGGCCCGCCGCAGGGTGCCCGTGTCGGTAGGGTGAAGGACAGGGCCCTGCTGTTCGCCACCCGCCCCCTGTCCGGAGGCTGTTTGCCTGTCACGCATAGGTGCATGCTCCTTTCCATACAACAGCGGCACCTCTCGGGAGCCGCATCACAATATGATTCCGCAGATCATGTGTACCATAACGACTGATGCCGTCCTATAAGTCAGAAACGGACGGCGGGGTCGCTCACCTCCGGAGGCCGGATGCCCGTGCCGCCCGGCGGTAAGATACACACGCCGTCCGATTCTATGATGCTCCGGCCCAGAGCCGGGGCAACTCAAGGGTACCCACCCATAGGGTATGATGTCCGCTCGCCGCTTATGCCTGTGCCCGGGCGACAAAGTCGCCGGGGACAGAGAGGGGTGGAATCATTTCTTGAGTATCTTCCGGGAATATCTCCCGGGAATATCTCCCGGGAGTATGCCTCATGGATGCTGTCAGTCAGAGCCGATCCCAAAAGCGCTCAGCAGGGCCGCCCAGCCTGATTTTTCGTTGCTGTCAGAGGAGCCGCTGCGGCTATCTTCCCCGTACACCTCCAGGTAATCCTCCGCCGTATTTTCCAGATACTCTCCGCCCAGATACTGTTCTCCTACCATGCCCAGCTGATTGACTGCCTTATCCTCAATGTCAAGGAGATTATTTTTCATATCCAGCCGATCCGACAGGTCTCCGATGATCTCCTGCTTTTCCTCCAGGCTTTCCTTGAGCTGACTGACTTCCCGCGTGGACCGGCTTACCAATACCGTACTGCTGATGACCAGGGACATGGACACCGCGACGACGACAAGAGCTGCCACCAGGCCGACAGGAATGGGTTGTGCCCGCCGTTTGTCGTGCACCACCCGGCTCTCCCGCGGGAAGGTCTCTCCGGCCCATTCGTTCAGCTTTCTGAAGCCCTTATATTGCAGGAGCTTGCGAACCAGGGCGTGGGACTTGTCCGTATCAGTAAGCCATCCGGCTTTTTTTGGGGGACTTACCTCCCCCGTCTCGGGTGTTTCTGTCATCCGCTCTGCCAGCTCTGCTGTGTCGTGACGGAGTCCGGTCACGCTGGAAGCCCTGTATTGCGGGAATCTGTACCCTCGTTGATCGTGGTAGTAGCGATCAAAGTCGTCCACGGTCATATACCGTCTGCCGCCCTTGACGCCGCTGCGGTACCGATCCATACTGCGGTCGCTGTCCTCCAGCTTTTCGGAGAGGATGTAGGCTCCGGGTGCCATAGCCCTTGTCAGAGCCTCCTGCTTCCTTTGCCTGGCGGCATCGGCATGCACCTTGCTGGCTACGCCCCGGTCACGGTACCGTTGGCACAGCATCTGTATGTATTGCTCATCGGTATCCCCGACCTGGGCGTCCTTGCGCTGCCGCTGAGCCGGATCCAGTTCGTCCTCGCGGAGAAGGCGGGCACTGCTACCGCCCCCTGACAGAGTCAGCCGCTCCTTGCGGGTATACTCCTGGTTCATAACCGCACGCTCCTTTCATACGTAGTAGGGACGGCCCCGCCGTCACAGCGTGTATCTATTTCAAATCCAAACCGTCACAGTTTTTCTGCCACCCGCAGCTTGGCGCTCCGGGCACGCGGATTCTCATTGCGTTCCCCCTCGCCGGGCAGAATGGGTTTTTTATTGACCAACCGTATCCGAGGTACCCGTCCGCACACGCAGACAGGCAAGCTTTTGGGACAGCAGCACCCGGCGGCCATATCCGCAAAGGTCTGCTTGACAATCCTGTCTTCCAGGGAATGAAAGGTAATCACAGCCATCCGACCTCCGGGTCTCATTCGCTCCAAGGCAGCCTCCAGGGCAGGCCGGATGACATCCAGCTCCCCGTTGACTTCGATGCGGATAGCCTGAAAGGACCGTTTGGCAGGATGATGTCCCCCTTCCCTTGCGGCGGCGGGAATGGCGTCCTTGATCAGAGCCGCCAGCTCGCCTGTTGTCTCAATGGGATGTGTCTCTCTCGCCCTGAGCACCCGAGCAGCAATCCGCCCGGCGTATCTCTCCTCTCCGTACTCAAAAAGGATCCGGCGCAGCTCCTGTCCGGAGTAGGTATTGACCACATCATAAGCACTCTTTGTCTGCCGACTGTCCATCCGCATGTCCAACCGGGCATCGGCCATATAGGAAAATCCACGTTCCGGCGTATCCAGCTGGTAGGATGACACGCCCAGATCCAGCAAAAGACCGTCTATCTGCCCAACCCCCAGCCTGTCGCACACATCAGCCACATGGCAAAAATTGCTCCGTACCACCACAGCTCGCTCTCCGAAGGGAACCAGCCGTGCCGCAGCGGCCTTGACCGCCGCCTCATCCTGATCTATGGCAATCAGCCGGCCATTGTCAAGCCGACGGGCAATCTCGAAGGAATGGCCGCCGCCGCCGGCGGTGCCATCCACATAAATTCCGTCGGGGCGGATGGCCAAAGCGTGAATGCACTCGTCCAGCAACACCGACTTGTGAGAAAAATGCAGAGCGGCGGTTTCCCTCCGCTCTGAGGCCGTTCGATCCATGTCAGTGCCGCCCGCAACATTCCCGCTGTCTCTGTCTTCCATATGATTCCCCATACACTATGCCCTGGCCATCGAGCGGTTACAGGCCCAGTTTTTCCAGCTCAGCCCGGAGAATCTCGGGATCCTCGGCGTTGATCTCGGCCTCATACTGCTCAGCCGACCAGATCTCGGCGTAATCGGCACAGCCCACAATGACTGCTTCCTTTTCAATGCCGGCATAGGACAGGAGGGTAGATGTCAGAAGCACCCGCCCCTGGGAATCCGGCTCTGCCGTTACGGCATCCTTGTGCAGGAACCGCAGGGCCGCCTCGGCCAGCTTGCGTTCCTGTTGTCTGATGGGGGCAATGTACGCCTCCCAAGCTTCCATGGAAAACACCTTCAGGCGAGGGCCACGCACATCTCTTACGATCATGAAAGAAGGCCCCAATTCCTCCCGATGCTTCGCCGGGATAAACAGTCTGTTTTTCGAATCGACCGAGTGTCTGTACTCACCGGTGAGCATACCGTAGTCCTCCTTCCCTCCGTATTTTTCTCATGTACGGCGGTTATTCACTGCGCCAAAGTTCCACACTTCGCACCACTTTCCACCACCTGACCATATTATAATATACATCCCGGCGGTTTTCAAGTAGGTTGCCGTGAATTTACAAAAAGTTCACAATTTGGAACCATCCATACGTATGCTTTTCATAAGTTTCTTTGGCGTTCCCCCGTTCTCTGACGTTCCTTTTCTGGGGCTCTGCCCCAGACCCCGCCAGAACCTTTC
>CAZQAI010000015.1:0-15066 GCA_964591305.1 uncultured Clostridium sp. | reverse complement strand
CCGAGACCGAAACCGAGACCGAAACCGAGACCGAAACCGAGACCGAAACCGAGACCGAAACCGAGACAGAAATCGAGACCGAAACCGGGGATGATGAGCAAGAGGTCACGTACGCAGACGCAGGCTGTGCCGTTGTAGAGAAGATTCTGGAGGATGTCAATGCGCAGATTGCCAAGATCAGCACAAGCGGCTCTGCAAGCTACGCCGATCCGGCTTCCGCGGAGGCGACCGATCTCCAGAAGTGGCTGTTTGGCGACGGACGCGCGACCGGCGATACCAATGTCATCACGGTTCAGACCACAAATAGTGATAACAGCACGACATCCTCTTCCACTTGGTATCTGGTGGGTGATGACGTGATGGTGTTGGATACCGACAAGACCCGCCGTGCGTACTACGCCGTTTTACAGGATACCGAGGACGGCATGACAGCAAATGAAAAGTACCAAGCCTTTGAGGCTGCTTCCGACGAGCAAAAGGCCGCCAAGTTTGAGGAGCTGTTTGGCACAACGTTGTCTGAATCAATTTCCAAAACCAGCTTTTCCGACGAGAGAAGCGAATGGCTGTTCGATGAGGACCGCAAGGAAGGCGACTACACCCGCCTGATGGTCAAGACTATAGACTCGGATAACAAGGAAACCATTACCGAATATGTACTCCTTTATATAGGCGAGAACGACGAAAACTGGAAGATCAGTGCCCGTGACGCCCTTACAGAGGAAAAGCTGTCCGATTGGGTGGACGATATGGTGGAGACTTACCATGTCAAGTCTTACTACAAGGCAGAGGAAACAGATATATAGGCGAGAACGACGAAAACTGGAAGGTCAGTGCCCGTCACGCCCTTGCAGAGGAAAAGCTGTCCGATTGGGCGGACGATATGGTGGAGACTTACCATATCAAGTCTTACTACAAGGCAGAGGAAACAGAGTCCGTGGCCGGGACCGACACCGAGACCCAGACGGAAGTTGCTTCCTGATACGTGACGACCCTGCCGGGCATCAAGTGCCACAGAGCTCTCCGGGTTCTGTGGCACTTGCTTTGATGCCTGCATAAGATGGCAGGAGGGAGTCGGCCCAGGTAAACACAGAGGCAGGGCCTTGCCCGTGTGTCATGAAAGCTCCATGATGGAAGGCGGATATCCGGCCGCGTGATCGGACGCGAGAAGGAGCACATGTCAAAGTAACGAAAGGATATTGTGATTATGGTACTGAATGCCAAGCATACCACGGTAGCATACCGTTGTCCATCCTGCGGGGCGGGTGTTTTGAGCGCTGTGGGCCTGTTCAATCTGTCAGCTGACATGGTCAAGCTCAAATGCACCTGCGGCAAGAGCGATATGCGGATTGTGTACAACCGGGACGATACGGTTCGCCTGACGGTTCCCTGTCTGCTTTGCTCCAAGCCGCACACCTTCACGTTAAAGACCGGTCTGTTCTTCTCGGAGGATCTGTTTGTCCTTCCGTGCCCGTATTCCGGTATCAATATCTGCTTTACCGGGGAGATGAACCGGGTGAAGGCTGAATTGGCCCGCACCGAGCTGGAGCTTCTGGATATGTTGGAGGAGCACGGAATCACTGATTTTTCTGCTTTGCATGGCGATGAACGGGATCTGGGTGATCCTCAGGTGAGGGACATTGTCATGTATGTCATCAACGATCTGGATGCGGAAGGGAAGATATACTGCGCCTGTCATCCTGATCCACAGGAGGGCGGTCAGGTCAGGGAGCAGGATCTCCGAGAGGACGGCAGAGGCTGCGAAAAAGGGGACCCAACCGCAAAGAATGCCGCAGAGAGCCGATATGAAGCTGAGTTAACGGAGGTTGGCATTCTGGTGCATTGCCGATGTTGCGGTGCCTCCCGCCTTATCCCGGCGGATTCCATGCTTTCCGCTCATGCGTTCCTGAATGCAGACAGCCTGCATCTGGTATAGGAACAGGAGCCGCTTTCCAACTGATTCCTGGCGGTTCTTGCATAAAACCAACCCCGGCGACCGAAAAGATCGTTGGGGTTGGTTTTTGAGTCGTGTAAGTTTCTGAATGAAAGCCTATGGTCAGCTATTGGTCTGCTCGTCACATTCCCACTCGACCGGTCGGCCGGAATTCCAATTCGCTTGCCAGCCGTCACCGGCTTCAGAGGCTTCACAACGGATGGTCAAGGCGGTGCAGCCGTCAAAAGCGTTGCTCATGATCAGAATAACCGAGCTGGGCAGGAAAATGGATGTCAGGGAGGAGCATCCATCAAAGGCGCCATACAGGATCACGAGGCTTCCCGAAGTGACCCTACCGGCAATGGTGGTTGTATAATAGCCGAGATGAACCTCCTCAAGGCTGGTGCAGCCCTGAAAGGTGCCACAGCGGATGGTCGTCACATTATCTCCTATATCAATGGATTTCAGATTTGAGCATCCTCGGAAGGCATTTTGACCGATGGATTCAATGTAATCCGGGACAATGACACTTTGAATGGTGGTACAGCTGGCAAAGGCATCCATGGCAATGCTGGTGACCAATTCACCGTCGGGAGATTCATACGGAATGATGATGTCGGTGTCGGTGCAGCTGCCGAGTCCGCTGACAGCGCAAGTGCCGTTCCCTGTTGAGGTAAAGGACAAACCTTGGCTGGATATGCAATGACCGCACACCACGCATACATAATTTATATATCGGTGATCCAGCATGGGCACTTCGGTCGGAGCTGTCAGAATCTCACCGCAAGTCTCGCAATGAACACCTCCGCTGAGGCCTGTACTGGTACAGGTGGGTGGAACAGGATCATCCACTACCGCTTTGTGGCCTGTGGCAGGGATTGCTCTTTGGGCGGAGAGAATCGCGTGGCAGACAGAGCAGTGAGAACCCTCTGTCAGACCCGTCTCGGTGCAGAAAGGCTCCACGGCCTCGTCAATGACCACGGTATGGCCGATAGGAGGCACCGTCTCACGCGGTACCAGAATTTCACCGCAGTAAGCGCAATGGGAACCCTCGGTCAATCCGGACTGGGTACAGCTGGCCGGTACGGCGGGATCGATCACGGGAACATGACCGGTAGCCGGAATCGTCTGTTGCTCCACCAATATCTCACCGCATATGGCGCATACAGCCCCCTCTGTCAGGCCGCCCTCGGTACAGATGGGATCAATGGCGGAGAGGACAAGGGAGACATGGCCTGTGGCCGGGATGACAATTTGCGGCTTGAGGATCTCTCCACAGACAACGCATCGCTCGCCATACCCCAGACCGTCCTCGGTGCAGGTGGGTGCTTTGGATTCCAGAACCTCGGTTGTATGGCCCAATGGGCGGATGGTGTACTGTTGCTCCAGTGTTTCGCCGCAGACAGAGCAGTGAGAGCCCTCGGTTTTTCCTTTCTCTGTACAGGTAGGCAGCACCATCTGGTCAATGACAGGGACATGACCTGTGGCGGGCACTGTTTGCTGAGCGGACAGGACCTCGCCGCAAACAGCACAGTGGGAACCCACCGTGTAGCCGGGCTCCGTGCAGGTGGGAGCTACGGCCGCATCAGCTTCAGGCGTATGGGGAAGGGTAGGCACTGTTTTCTGCTCGGTCAGGACAAGACCGCAGACAGAGCACTGACTTCCCTCGGTCAATCCGGTCTGCGCACAGGTGGCCGGAACCGCCGGAACAGATTCCGGCGAGTGCGCAATCATAGGAACAGATTCCTGCTTTTGCAGCACAAGGCCGCATACCGAGCATTTGGCTCCTTCCGTTAAGCCCTCTTGCGTGCAGGTGGAGGCCACGGCAGGGATGATCTCCGAGGTATGTCCCAGTGCCGGGAGCACCTCCTGCTCTGCCAACACCTCACCACACACCCGGCAGACGCAGGAAGCCGTCATACCGTCAGAGGTGCAGGTAGGCTCCACGGCCTCGCCCCACACCGGATCATGAGCGGCGGGAATCACCTCCACGTCTGTGGCGCCACAGATACTGCAGGCACGTACTCGGCTTCCGTTCACCGTACAGGTAGCAGGGAAGACAGTCCACTCGCCATACACATGCTGACAGCTTTCTTGCGGATGGGATTCGGTTCCGGGAAGTTCCACGGTCATAAACCCGTCTTCTGTGGCTGATTCTGCCGGGTTGGTATGCTCTACCACGGCGGAGGGAGTTTTCTTACATGATACGGCAAGCAAAAGCACTATGCAAAATAGCATAAGCGTCCCTATCTGTTTCAGCTTCATGTATTGCTCTTCCTTCCTGTTTTTGTATAGACCGATCATAGTAATCATAAGCTACCCATATCATACCATATTCCGAAGAAAAAATCAAGATGCAATTTGTGAAATTTAGCAGGTGGAAATAAAAAATAGTTACAGTTCAGCCGGGGGGAGAAAATCCCTCATCCGGACCCTCTCCTATTTATCGGCAAGGAATTCCCGAAACCAGCCGAGGAAAAAGTAAAAATATAACCCGCCATGAGACTTTCCCTGCCGGAAAGCTGACATAGCGGGTTTTCTTTGTAAATCAGAATGTATGCGGTGAAGTCGTATACATCCCCGCCATACAGGGCCTGCCTTTTGACCGCATTCATAACCGGCCAGATCCCCATGTTTCCAGTTCCCTGACAAAATAAGGATTGGCTCCTCTTTCAATCAGCTCGATTCTATCACAGATCAAACACACAATCAGAATTCTCCCTTTCTTGAGTGAAAACCAGATTATACCATACCCTCCCCTCGGGAAGGCTCCCCTTTCGCTTCTCGGTCGTCTGTTTCTTTTTGGCCGCTGACTGCCCGATGCTCCTTCTCTCCCGGCAAAAGGGGCGAGAAGAGGCGGCAACCCCGGGTGCGGAAGACATAGATCATGTGATGCAGGTCATCGGGGGTGACACCCAGTTTCTCACCGAGGCAGGCAGGACAGAGGAAGACCGTGCACTGGCGTCCCACATACTTATAATTGAGAGCCGCTTCGTCACCGCTCATGCCTGCCCCGCACCGGGTGCAATAGGCATCCGCCATGTCGTTACTTTCTCCGACGGCTCCGGCCGGAGACAAATTTCGCCCGGAAAATCTTGGCAGAGTGCCCGGCCACATACTGGAACAAATCGTCCTGCTTCTCGCCGAGATCCTCGCCGGTGATGACATCGGTCAGGTGTAGCTTGACGCCGGAAGCCACCGGCACACCCAGCTCGGCAAAGGTGACCTCCGCCATGCGAGCATCGCCGGAGAAGTTGAAGATACCAATGGCGAATTCATGATTCGACAGATGGCGGATAAAGAGCGTCCAGCCATTGTCCTCCCGCACCTTGTAAGCGGGGCGGCATTCCTCATCCTGATCCAAAGCAATGAGGCGGGGATTTTGCAGCAGGGCGCGGTAGGATTCATCCATGGTGCGCAGATCGGAACCCATCATCAGAGGGGCTCCGCAGAAGCACCAGTAGGCAAACTCAAACTCATACTCATGGCTGTTGTTGAAGTCGGAGCGGCCCACATGGCCTTGACCGTTCATGCCCACCGTCAACATGTCCATATCGTTGAAGCAACCGGGGGCGTTGGCATTGAAGCGGCCCATCTGGCTCTTGGCAATGTCAGCCGTGGAGGCAAATGTATCGACAATATCGCCGGTGGAGCGGTACATATGGGCACCGATGCTGCGCATCCAGTTCCAGGGCTCCTGGACGCCCCAGTTGCAGGCGGAGAACACGATATCCCGGCCGCTGGCACGCAAAGCCTGTGCCATGGTGAGGTATCGATGCTGGCAGTTGGCAAAGGAGGGAAAGTAGCAGAAGTCGTACTTGAGAAAATCCACACCCCAAGACGCAAAGGTGCGGGCGTCCTGGTATTCGTGGTCAAAGGAGGAGGGATACCCGGCACAGGTACGGATGCCGGCGCAGGAGTACATGCCGAACTTCAGTCCCTTGGAGTGAACATAATCAGCCAAATACTTCATGCCGTGGGGGAACTTTTCCGGGTCGGGAACCAGATCCCCGGCCTCATTCCGTTCCCGGAGAGACCAGCAGTCATCAATGACCACATACTTGTAGCCGGCGTCCCGGTAGCCCTTGTCGACCATGACATCGGTGATCTCCATCATCATCTTTTCGTTGATGTCGGGCCCGAAGGTGTTCCAGGTGTTGAAGCCCATTGGGGGCGTTTTTGCGAGCATTGTCATCATACAAATTCTCCTTATGTTTCATTTTAGCTGGGCAATTGTAAAAAGGCTATTTTGTGGGAGGAACTTCCACGTGAACGCGGCTTGCCGGGTTCCGTCTCCCTGGAAAATACATTTTGGTTACGCGTGGGACTGTGGAGAGGCGGTACCGCGGTTGTCGCCGGAGGACGCAGGGTTAGCTCCCGCAGATTGGGAAGGTTGTTCCGGAGAGTCCGCTCCGGCGATGCTGCCAGAGTGATCGCATATGCGCAGGTAGGCTGCATACACTCTCTCCGCCACCTGTTCCCGGCTTCCTTCCGCGTCAATGGGGAGGATGAACTCCCGCTCAGCCAGCGTTTGCCGTATGTGGGCAAAGCGAGTCCGGATGCGGTGCTGCTGCTCCAGGGTTTCGTAAATTTCCAGCTGACTGTTGGAGCGGCCGGCTATAATGCGTTCCATACTGACCCGGGGATCCAGATCAAAGCACAGGCAGCCGTCGGGATGACGTATGGCGGGACAGCCCAGATTCATGGCAGCCACCCAGTCGAAAACAGCCGGGTCGTCCCCACCTTGGTAGGCCAGGGAGGAATAGTAGTAACGGTCACAGAGCACGGTAGTGCCTTCAGCAAGGGCCTTTTCTATGCCGTGTACAGGATCCTGATTATGTCCGATGCGATCCAGAGCGAACATGGCGGCCATCTGCTCGTCCGTTGCCGGGATGTGCCCGCCGAGTGCCTCCCGCAGACGGCGGCCGTCGGGAAGATCAGTAGGCTCGGCAGTGGTCATGACCGGGATCCCCGCGCGTCTCAAGCGGTGAGCCAGGAGGTGCAGCTGGGTGGTCTTGCCGGTGCCATCCATGCCGTCAAACACGATGAACAGGGGGCGGCGTGCAGGGGTGTTCTGATTCATGGAAGGACTCTTTTCTATAATGTACTCAATAATGCTCATGTTGAAGCCGTTGATATTGTTTGTATTATACCATATACAGTCCACTTTGTCAATTGGTTTTACATCTAAAAATGTACACAGGTGACTATATCGTTACAGTTCAGCCACCCTCTATAGTACGCTCCCTTTTCCACTGTAGAGTGGGGCGAGGGGCCCCGCGACTGCGTTTAGGTTATTTGGGTGCCATGAACGCCGGTTTTCCGGAAAAGTAATATAACTATAAATTAAATACATAAATGTATTGAAAGTTCTTTTGGGGTCTGAGGGCTCCTCCGTTCCCCGGCTGAACTGTAACTACACAGGTACTATATCGGATCGCCATGCAAAAAATCTCTTGCTTTTCCCGTTGAGATGTGGTATACTTACAATGGAGTTCTGTGAGATGCTCCGGAACAGAAAATAAGGAAGGCAAACACACATGAGCAACCAGTACGACGTCATCATCATCGGGGCGGGGCCGGGGGGGATTTTCACGGCTTACGAGCTGTCCCATCTCCGTCAGGATTTGCGTATCGCTGTTTTCGAGGCAGGCAACCCTTTGGAGAAGCGGAAATGTCCTATTGACGGGGTTAAGGTCACCTCCTGCCTGAAATGTAAAACCTGCGCTATTATGAACGGCTTTGGCGGAGCGGGGGCTTTTTCTGACGGAAAATACAACATCACAAACCAGTTCGGCGGCACGCTGCATGAATACATTGGCAAGCGAGAAGCCACCGAATTGATGAACTACGTGGACAGCATCAACCTTTCCCACGGCGGTCAGGGAACAGCTTTGTATTCCACGGCCAATACATCCATCAAAAAGCTTTGCGTGCAGAACGGACTGCACCTGCTGGACGCCTCTGTACGCCATTTGGGAACCGATATCAATTATGTGGTGCTGAAAAATTTATATGCTGAACTGGAACCGTTGGTAGATTTCCGCTTCCATGCCCCGGTGGAACGGGTAGAGAAGGTGGATGAGGGTGGACAAGGGTTCCGGGTGATCAGCGAGGGGGAGACCTACACCTGCCGGCAGTGCGTCATTTCCGCCGGACGGAGTGGAAGCAAGTGGATGGAGAGTGTCTGCCGTGAGCTGGACATTCCCACTCGTTCCAACCGTGTGGACATTGGTGTCCGGGTGGAGCTGCCGGCCGAGGTATTTGCCCATCTGACCGATGAACTGTATGAGTCCAAAATCATATATCGCACAGAGAAATTCCAGGATCTTGTACGCACATTTTGCATGAATCCTCACGGTGTGGTGGTCAACGAAAACACCAACGGTATCGTGACAGTCAACGGCCACAGTTACGAGGACCCGGCCCGGCATACCCCCAACACCAATTTTGCCTTGCTTGTGTCCAAGCACTTTTCAGAGCCGTTCCGGGACAGCAACGGCTACGGGGAATCCATCGCTCGCCTGTCCAACATGCTGGGAGGCGGCGTGATGGTACAGCGGTTCGGCGACCTCATTCGAGGCCAGCGCAGTACCAAGAGTCGCATTGAGGAGGCTTTCATTGAGCCGACGCTGCAGGCCACTCCCGGCGACCTCAGCCTGGTCATGCCCAAACGGATTCTGGATGGCATCATTGAGATGATATATGCGTTGGACAAGATTGCGCCCGGCACAGCCAATGACGACACACTGCTCTACGGTGTGGAGGTCAAGTTCTATAACATGGAAGTGGAGATCGACAATACGCTCCAGACCCGCCATAAGGGCCTATATGTCATCGGAGACTGCTCTGGCGTGACCCACTCCCTGTCTCACGCTTCAGCCTCCGGAGTGTTCGTGGCACGGCATATCGCTCAAGACTGCAGTTAAGCGTGAATGGAACAAAGCAAGAGAAAAGGCCTACAGGCTTGCGGATTGTATGGAAAGGATTGATCGGATTATGCATAACGAACTGACGAAAGTGGACATCGACCAGATGAAGGCGGAGCTGGCACACAGGCAGAGCCTGGTACCCGGTCTGCGGGAGGAGGTCAAGCGTACTAAAGAGTATGGCGATCTCTCGGAGAATGATGAGTATCGCTGCGCCAAGCGGGAGTACAACAGGAACAAGAGCCGCATGCGGTACCTGGAGAGGATGATAGAAACGGCTGTCATCATTACCACCGATTCTCCTGCCGACGCCGTGGGATTGTTCGACAAGGTGGAGATATATTACCCGGAGGACGATGAGAGCCGCACAGTGCGTCTGGTTACCACCCTGCGAAACGATGTCCTGAGCGACAACATTTCCAAGGATTCACCGTTTGGCAAAGCCCTTCTGGGCCATAAGGCAGGGGAGACGGTGGTCGTACACGTCAACGACATGGTCAGCTATCCCGTCCGGATCGTCAAGATCACCAAGGGGGAGGACGACCCGAATCTGCCGATTTCCGGGTATTGAAAACATAAGCAAAAAAGGGGCCGCTCATGAAAATGAGGAAGCCCCTGATTTTATTGACGGAAAAAGGATCTATGCGGCGGTGCCTTCGACTACTTTTCCAGTGCCGCTCGGGTCTGGGCCATGACCAGCTTGTAGTAGATGCCCCGCTGGTTGAGCAGCTCCAGATGAGTGCCGAATTCAGCAATGCGTCCGTGGTCGATGACCAGAATTTTGTTCGCGTTGCGGAGGGTGGAGAGTCGGTGGGCAATGGCGAAGGTGGTGCGGTTATCGGTCAGCTTATCGATGGCGTCCTGAATCAGCTTTTCGGTCTCGGTGTCAAGGGCGGCGGTGGCTTCATCCAAAATCAGGATGGGCGGATTGTGGATCAGGGCACGGGCGATGGCGATCCTCTGCCGCTCACCGCCGGAGAGGGAGTAGCCCTTCTCGCCCACGATGGTGTTGTAGCCCTGAGGCAGATTCATGATGAAATCATGGGCATTGGCCGCCCGGGCCGCCCGGATAACCTCGTCATTGGTGGCATACGGCATGGCATACTTGATGTTGTCCCTCACCGATCCCGAGAACAGGTGCGTTTCCTGAAGCACCACACCCATCTGAGAACGCAGGGACTGCTGGCCTATGTCCTTTATGTTCACGCCGTCAATCTCAATGGAGCCTTCGGTGGGGTCGTACATACGCATGATCAGGTTGATCAGGGTGGACTTACCGCAGCCGGAATGCCCCACGATGCCAATCATCTCTCCGTGCTGAACCTCCAGACTGATATCCTTGAGGACAGGGTTGCTGGATTCATAGCCGAATGTCACATGCTTGACGCTTACATCCCCCTTGAAGGCGAAGTGCTGCGGTTGAGCCACATCGGACACTTCGGGATCCTCCTCCAAAATTTCCATGATTTTGCCGAAAGAGGTGGTGAAAGCTGAAATGTTTCGGGGAATCTGGGTAATCTGCATCAACGGGGAGTACAGAATACTGGCGTAGGTGTTGAATTGATTGAGCTCACCCACATTGAGTGCACCCTCAAACAGGCGGATGTTGCCGTACCACATGATGAGGTAAGAGCCCAACTGCATGGCAAATCCCAGAAGCGGGAAGACCGTATCAAAGAGCTTGGCGTTCTTTTCGTCCTGGCGTGCCTGCTGATTGGTGCAGTCCCAGAACTCCTCCACGGCGGCCTCTTCACGGCCGTAGGTCTTGACCACCCGGATGCCGCTGAGCAAATCCTGCAGGGTGCGGTTGGTGCGCTGTCCCTTTTGCCACGACTTGATATTCATACGCCGCATCATGTGCCGGAAGCGGTAAATGAAGAAGACCACGAAGGGGATGGGAATGAAGATGAACAGGCTCATGTGTGTGCCCAGAGAGGCATCCATGACCAACACAAGTATAAGGCCCAATATGAAGGACATCAGCTGGCCAAAGTAGGTGGGGAGCAGGTTGGTAATGAAATTCTGCACCACAGCCACATCGTTGTTGATCCGTCCCATGAGGTCGCCGGTGGATTTTTTCTGTACCGAGGACATGGACAGCATCTGGATCTTTTCAAACAACAGGGTACGCAGGAAGCGGGTGAAGCGGTTACCGGAAATGGCTGCGATCCGGCTCTGGGCGATGGAGAGCACCTTATTGAGCATGTCAAAGCACACGATGGCAGCCACAATCAGCAAAAGATGCAGCTTCCAGTCGGCTTCAAGGCCGGCACGGTCGGCCAGGATGTAGTCATTGATCAACGTCTTCTGAAGCACAGGCACCACATATTGGATGGCCATAGCCAAGACAGCGGTAATCAGAGGTATCAGCATCATCAGGCGCAGACCCTTGGTCATGCCCCAGAGCTGCCTGTACACTTCCTTTTTACTCTGGCAGAAGGGACAGATGTGGGTATGCATGACAAAGGGACGTCCGCACTTCTGACAGTACCGTTCCGGTTCATTGTTGACAAAGAGCTTGTCTGTCTGCCCTTTTGCAATGGCCTCGCAGGCATCTACCATGATGGAGTACCGAGGCAGATTGCGTCCACTGATGAAACGACAGAGACGGGTGCTCACACCGTCTACCTTGGCAAAGAAAGCGCAGCAGCCGTACAATACCTCTACCGAGAAGTCCGACAGATGGGAGAAGTCCCACTTTGCCTCCAGCTTTCCTTCATTCATTTTGTAGATGTACTTATCGGTAAAGACCATGCGCCCGTCCACCCGTGTCTGGAACTCACAGTCGAAGGGCAGGCAGTACATGACCTTTTCTCCCACTGTCTTTTCGGCCTCAAATGCGGCCTTGTCAGCCGGGGACAGTTCAAACAGTAATTTCATGCCATCGCCTCCCTCAGAGGTAGATCTCGACCTTCTTGTAGCTGGCCTTGTCGAGCTTGGTGGGATCTTCGATGGCAAAGCAGTTGCCATCAATGTCGTACATGAATACCCGACCGTCCTCCAGGGTGCGGATGCTGGAGGAAGGGTTGGACATGATGAACTCAATCCGTCCGGCGCTGGTGGTTACATCCCAGTAGCAGTAACCGAATTTTTCGGAAAAGGAATGGATTTTGCGGATGAAGGGGGTAAAGTAGCGGCGGCCCAGTTCGTCGGAAATAAGGTTCGCCATCTCCTCCGGAAAATCAGACAGCCGGCGGATCATGCCGATCTCATCTCCCCGGCCCCGGGTGGGGGAATCCGGCTCCCGGATGGAAATGAACTCGTCCGGCGAGGAGATGGGGAAGGCACGTACCGGCACAACACGCTCGAAAAATTCTGTCTCCCCCGAAGGTTGAGTGAGGGACAGGGAGATCAGATGGCCTGCGGACTTGGTGAAGTGAGCGTTGGCAGGCGTCAGGTCAATGGATATGCGGTGGTTAAACAGGTCATGCTCCTGCTTTTCAAGGGGGACTGCCGCAGCGGCAGTCGTTGTAGTTTTCTCCTTTGTATCAGCCATAATGATAATCATGTCCTTTCTGCAAACGCGGAAGTTTTGGGGCGGTTCCGGCCTCTGCCGGAACGGCGGTTGTCAGAACCGACAAGGCATATAACCTGTCCTCTCGTATTCGGGTGGAAGAACGCCCGGTCATCCGGTGCCTCATCGGCCCTCCATGACCTTCTGGAGCTGCTCATTCTGAAGCGTCCAGAGGCGGTAGTAAATACCTTTGCGTTCCATCAGTTCTTCGGCGCTGCCCATTTCGGCCAGCATTCCGTTATCGATGGCCATGAGGTAGTTGCAGTTTTTCAGAGTGGAAAGACGGTGGGCGATAGAAATGGTGGTTTTGCCTTCACTGACCCGATCAATGGCTTCGCTGATCAGCCGCTCGGTTTCTGTGTCCATGGCGGCAGTGGCCTCATCCAGAATCAGCAGGGAAGGATTGAGCAGCAGAGCCCGGGCAATGGAGATTCTTTGACGTTCTCCACCCGAGAGGGAGCGACTTCCGATGCCCACCATGGTCTCATACCCCTCGGGCAGGGCCAGGATGAAGTCATGGGCATTGGCAGCCTTGGCGGCATTGACCACTTCCTCCATGGAGGCTTCCGGCTTGGCATACCGGATGTTATCCGCTATGGTGCCCCGGAAGATGTAGACCTCCTGTGATACAATGGCCACATTCCGACGCAGAGATGCCATCTCGATTTGCTTGATGTCCACTCCGTCAACGGTAATGACGCCGCTGACCACGTCATACATCCGGGTGATCAGGTTGGCAATGGTGCTCTTACCCGAACCGGTGTGGCCCACAAGACCCACATGGTCGCCCTTGTGGATGGTGAAGCTGATGTCTTTGAGAATAGGCCGGTTGGGATTGTAATGGAAACTGACATGGTCAAAGGTAATGTCGCCGCCGATGGTATCCATGTGGACCGGATTCTGGGATTCGGTGATCTCCGGGATCATGTCCATGACCTCGAACATGCGGACGGCGGAGTTCATCACCTCGGTAACCTGATTGGCGAAGTTGGTGAAGAAGCTCAGCGGGCCGAAAATAAGGCCGGTGTAGCCAATGTAGGTGGTCAGTTCACCGTATGTCATCTCTTCTCCGATGACCATCAGACCACCTGGCCCCCACATGGCGTGACAGGCGGCCCCGATGATAATGGATATGACCGGGAAGATACACAGGGAAACGGCGTTGACCTTGAGGTTTGCGTCATACAGCCTGGAGGAGTATTGGTAGAAGCGGCGGGTCTCGTTGTCCTCCTTGGCAAAAGCCTTGACTACCCGGATGCCACTTAAGGAATCGTTCATCATGGTGTTCATGGAGGAGGAGCGACGCCACTGGGCCGAATAGGTGCGGAACAGCTTAGGCAGGGCAAATTTGATCATCAATACCACTGGGATGATGGGGGAAAAGAGTAGCAGGGTGAGCTTCCAGTTGATGGTGAACAGCACGACCGACAGTGCGATGTAGGACAGTGTGTGCATGATAAAGTAGGGCACCCCGTCAATAAAGAAACTGCGTACTCGCTCGGCATCGTAGTTGACCCGGTTGATCAAGCGTCCGGTGGGGTTTTGGTTGAAGTAGGAAAGAGACAGCCGCTGCATAGCCCGAAAGATGTCGTTCTTCATGTTGCGGCTCACCCGAGTGGACATATAGGCGTTGGCCCGGTTTTGTACGATGCCGATTCCAAGGGACAGGACGGCCATACCGACCAACACGCCGACCCAGATATATACATATTTGAGTTCATGCATGCTGCCAGCGGAAGAAATGACGCAGTCATACAGGATCTGGCCGCTGATGATAGGGTTGAGGATCGAAATGGCTGTCGTGACAAGCAGACAGATGCACACTGTGGCCAGCTGCGGCTTGAAGTAGCGGAAGTAACCCAACAGGCGGGTCATGACGCCCTTCTTGCTGACACAGTGCTCGCAGATGCGGTTTTGCTGGTCACGGTACGGGCGGCCGCACTTGGGGCAAACCCGGTTGAACTGCTCAAAAATTTGATCGTCATCTGCCACGTTGTCACCTCGGGCCAGTCTGTCCCACAGGGTGATGAAGGCCAGAAGCCTGAGTTTGCAGGTGTTGGTGCAGTAGCCCAGGATCACCGTGGTGCCTCCGGCGTTGTACCGGCTGGTCAGTTCACGGAAAGCGTCGTCGGACAGTTCTCCCTGTATCGGAGGTGGATCGTCCGGCTCGTGGCGATGGGCTTGCAGGCGGTTGGAGGTGGCATAATTATCAATGTAGGGTTCGGTCAGCGTCCCCAGCGGGCAGTGTTCCACGCTCTGTCCTGCCAGACGGTACAACATCCCGTCATGCCGGGAGTAAGCCAGCCAGACCTCTCCGAATTCTCCGTTCATATCCAGATCAAGACGCAGGCACATGTCCAGTGCATCGGTGTCGATGCCCGCGTCCCGCAGGGAGTGGAGCACCGCCTCGGAAGGCTTGTCAAGCGGTAAAATGAGAATCACATCCTTTCTGATACTCAATCCGTTTCGGATTACCTTTATACCGGATGTATGTCATGGACATCACACTCTCTCGCCAACGGTCCCGGCACACAATGTGTACAAAGGTTTCCTGATTCGATGTACATGCTTGCTTCTGTATTTCAATTCCCGTTCCGGCCGTCATGGGTGCGTCGGGCCGCCGTGAATCATGAGAATCATATCACTTTTCAAAAAAAAAGCAAGCACTTTTTTGAAATTTATGAAATTTCGTA
>CAZQAI010000014.1:14416-15275 GCA_964591305.1 uncultured Clostridium sp. | reverse complement strand
CGGCGAATCGCATTCCAAACTCAAATTTTACTGGTTTTTTGGGGGTGGAAGCCCCGAATTTGCGGGCTATCCCGCAAAAAGGGCGCAATTATCCCCTGACAGCATCCCTTCGGCGCAAAAAGGCATAGCGACAATTGAAAATTGATTTCCGTGCCTTATTGTCCGCAACTCTTGCAATTTTTCGTAATGTATGGTATACTGAGCAGGTACTATCACTCATAAAGGAGAATCATCGTATGGCTATTCTGACGCCCGGCAATTTCGGGGCTAATATCAACAATCAGGCAGGCGGCAAGGTGCTCGCCAATGTAGGCGGCAAGCCCATAACCGAGGAGGATATCTCCCGTTACATTCAGGCCATGGGCCAGCAGGGACAAGCCTATGACTCCCCCAAGGGACGAGCTGCCATCCTGGAACAGCTCATCGCCCAACGGCTGTTTCTTCTGGACGCGCAACGCAACCTGATGGAGCGGGAACCTGCCTTCAAGGCTCAGCTGGCCGCCATCAAGGATCAGCTACTGATGGAATACGCCATTTCCAAGTGTGTGGAAGCTGTGCGTGTTACCGAGGATGAGGTCAAGGCCTATTACGAAGCACACAAGGATGAGCTGGATGCCGGGGAAACCGTCAACGCCAGTCACATTCTGGTCGACTCCGAAGAAAAAGCCGACGACCTGCTGACCTCCATACGGACAGGCGAAATTTCATTTGAGGACGCTGCCCGTCGGTACTCCTCCTGCCCGTCCGCAGCAGAAGGCGGTTCCCTTGGCGACTTTGGCAGAGGACAGATGGTGCCGGAGTTTGACAAGGCTGTCTTTGACATGGAAGAGGGAGAGATAGCCGGGCCGGTCAAGACCCA
>CAZQAI010000014.1:0-14406 GCA_964591305.1 uncultured Clostridium sp. | reverse complement strand
TCACCTCATCAAGCTCAATCAAAAGAAGCCGGCCGCTCCTCTCACGTATGTCGAGGTGCGCAGTGAGCTGTACCGTCAGGTGACGCAGGAGAAGCAGCAGGCCGCCTACCAGAGCCGGATCAATCAGTTGAAAATTCTTTACCCCGTGGACAAATACTGAAAGTCCGCACAGGCTGCCGTCGGCACGCATACAGGATTCCGGAAGGAGGGATGGCCTTGACTATTTTGGATACAGTTTCCTCGCTTGTGGGGGTGCGTTGTGCCGCTATTCCTCTGAATGCCTGCCGCATACTACGCCCTTACCTTTTGGACAAATACGCCATTCCCCCAAGCGGCACCGCTCTCTTTTTTGCGGTGCCCTATCTGGTTGCGGCAGACGCCATGGACAGCAGACGGAACATCTCGCTGTATGCTGTGCCTCGGGACTACCATCTGTATATCAGAGAATTGACAGAATGTCTGATTCCGGTTCTTCGGAAAGAGTGGCCTGCTGTCCCCTTCGCCCTTTTTTCCGATCACTCCCCTCTGGCAGAGGTCGACGCAGCCGCACGAGCCGGCATTGGCTGTATCGGACGGAACGGCCTGCTGATCACCCCGGACTACGGGAGTTTCGTTTTTATCGGAGAGGTCATCACCGGGGCCTCCTGGTCTGAGGTAACGGGACGACATCCAACATCTATGCCGGACTTTTCCCCCCACTCCTGTATGGGCTGCGGAGCCTGTATGCGTGCCTGTCCCAGCCACTGTCTGGAGGGAGAAGCTCATCCCTGCATCTCTGCGCTGACTCAGAAAAAAGGCGTCCTGACCCAGGACGAAACGGACAGGCTTCGGGCTCATCCGCTGATCTGGGGATGCGATATCTGTCAGACAGTCTGTCCCTGCAACCGGGCCGTGCTCTCCGGTGGACACGACACCCCTATCGCATGGTTCCGGGAGCAGCGGATCCCCCATCTCAGTACCTCCGTGTTGGATTCTATGTCGGATGAGGAATTTCAAAGCCGCGCCTTTTCCTGGCGTGGACGTAAAGTTCTGCATCGCAATCTGGATCTGAAGGAGCAGACGGACACAAAAACAGATACAGGCAGCCGGGATGCATGATCAGCTTTTCCTTCCCATACATCATGATACCCTAACCGGGCAGAAAGGAGACAGTCCATTATGGTCCATTTTCTCTTTGGAAAACCGGGTACCGGAAAGACCTTTCGCGTGACACAAGCCATCCGGGACACTTTAACCGAGGATCGGGGGTCTGTATACCTGATCGTCCCGGAGCAGGCCGTGTACAGTGCCGAACGCGGCCTGCTACCCGCCCTACCGCCGGAATCACAACGCCGCCTGTCCATTGTCAGCTTTTCCCGCCTGGCCGACATGGTAGCGGATGTCTGCGGGGGCCGCACCTTCGGCTCCCTCACCAGGGCGTCCTCTGCCCTGCTGATGTGGCGTAACCTGAGGGAATTGAGTGGCCTTCTGGAAACCTTCCATATAGCCAACGGGGAGGATACCTCTCTCTGCTGTCTGATGTTGAACATGACCGCAGAACTGTCCTGCAACGCCATTGATTCACATAAGCTGGAGTCCGCCGCTGCCTGTCTGCCATTCGACAGTCCTCTGCGGGCCAAGCTTCGGGATATCGCCCTGGTGGCTGCCGCTTATGACGGACTTGTACGGGATCTGTGCGGCTCCAATCCGGCTGACCGCCTACTACGCACAGCGAGGCAGGTATCCAACCGCCCTTTTTTTGACGGTGCGACAGTCTTTATCGATTCCTTCACCAGCTTCACCGTGCAGGAGTATGCCCTCCTGCGTCCCTTGATCTCCCAGGCACGGGATGTGACGGTCACCCTTACGTGCAGCGGACGGAACGAACACGGCACCGGATTTGACAGCATTCGGGACACCGTCCTGCGTCTGACAAGACTGTGTGAGGACGAAGGGATTGCCTGGGATGATACTGTCCTGGAAGGCAACCGTCGCACGACTTCCCCTGAGCTTATGACGCTGGAGGCCGGCATGTGGAACTTTGGCTACGGGGGGGAGGATACCCCGCTCCCTGGCGTGGAAGACAGGGGGTCTGTGCGTCTGGTCAGCGTCCCCAACCTATATGAAGAAGCCCGGGCGGCGGCTCTGCACATTGGCGAGCTGTACAACATGGGTATTCCATACGGGCAGATTGCCATTGTGGTTAGAAACACGGACGATTGGCGGGGGGTGTTGGACGCAGCCTTGGAGACAGCACACATCCCTTTTTTCCTGTCTGAACGCACCGGCCTTGCAGACAAGCCGGCAACCCGTCTGCTGTTATGCGCTTTGCGATGCATCCAGCGGGGGTATCAGACACAGGATGTCATATCCCTGTGCAAAACCGGACTTTGCGGTCTGTCCCTTGCTGATCTGGACGCTTTCTCCGATTATGTGGAAACCTGGCGTATCCGCGGCCGCCGCATGACAGAGGGACCTTGGAGCATGAATCCAGACGGCTACTGCGCTAAGCTGTCCCGGCGGGGCAGCTCGGTGTTGGAGGCGGCTAACCGGGCGCGTGAGACCATCATTCCGCCGCTCCTGGATCTTGAGACGGGGCTGTCTCTGGCTTCCTCCCCTGCGGAACAGTGCCGGGCATTATACGAATACATGTGTACGCTGTCGGTACGGGAGCAGTTGTCTGAAAAGGCCGAAACCTACCTGAAGCTGGGCCTTGTCCGTGAGGCCGGAGAGGCCGTGCGGCTTTGGAGCTTTCTGACTTCCACCCTGGCCGATATTTCCACACTCATGCCGGAGGAAGACGGGCCGCTGTCCGTTGACGAGCTGTGGGCCGCTCTCTCGCTGGTCTTTGATGAGACCGACATAGGCGCGGTTCCGGCCCGGCATGACTGCGTGACTGTGGGCAGCGCCGATACGGTCCGTCTCGAAAATATCCGTGCACTGCTTGTACTCGGTCTTTGCGAAGGAGAATTTCCTCGCTCTGTCGGTGACAGCGGCCTATTGACTCAGCAGGAAAAGGAAACGCTGGCTGCCATGGGCATTGAATTCGCTTCAAGAGCGGATCGGCTGGCTTCCGAGGAGCTTCTGTATATATATCGTGCTGTGACCACACCCTCTGAGCAGCTGCTTCTCTTTACCCACACCTCCACACCCGACGGAACCGCCCGGAATCCTTCCATTGCCTACAACCGAGTGCGGCTGCTCCTTCCCTACCTGGAGCCCATCCACTTTACAGAACGCTTACTGGAGACAGAGGCAGGCGAGGTCTACCGGCCGCCGCTTCATGATTTCCTCCCCCCTCTCCGTGCCCGCGCCATGCTGGGAGACACCATCTGGCTGTCCCAAAGTAAGCTGCAGCTATATGCTCACTGTCCCTACAGCTATTATGGCACCCACATACTCAAGCTTCGGGAAAAAACCGAGGCTCGGCTGGACACCGATAACGCCGGTGTCTTTCTGCACCATGTGCTGGAGGTGTACCTCCGTGCAGCATTGGACGGAACACACCACATCCGGCATCTGTCGGACAGCGAAGTGGAAGAAACAGCGGATGGCATCATGGCTTCCTATATCCACTCTCTTTGTGGGGATGTCCAAGGCGATGGGCGTATTCTGCATCTATTCAGCCGGTTGCGTACAGTGGCTTTGGTTCTGCTCCGTTCCATTCAGGCAGAGTTGGAGCAGGGCCTGTTTACCACAGCCGGTCTGGAATGGGACACTCACGGAAAACAACCGGGTGATCCTCAGCCTATGGTCATTCCACTGGAGCTTTTGCCAACAGCGGAGAGTACATCCGCAGCGGCCATGTTGTCTGATCCCTTGCATGACACATCCTACGGACCCTTGCCTCTGTCCCACGGACATGTGTCCGTAGGACATGCTTCCCTGATGCCGGACAGCCCCCTTCCGCTCGCCGGGCAGTCAAAGCAGACCATGCACATATGCATGGGCGGCATTGTGGATCGGGTGGACGTGTACCGTGCCGGCCAGGTGGTGTATGTCCGTGTGATCGACTATAAATCCTCCAAGCACACCTTTTCGGAAAGGTCTGTGACGCAGGATATGAACATTCAGCTGCTGCTCTACCTTTTCACCCTCTGTGCTCCCCGCAATCGGAGCCTTTTTACCGATGAAAACGGAATTCTACCGGATGCTGTTCTGCCGGCAGAAGCACTGTATCTCAGCCCGGTGGAATCCCCCGACGACGGCTCTGTGTCGGTCTGCCGCAGCGGTCTGATTCTCAATGATGAGCAGGTGCTGCATGCCGCCAGCCCGGATTTGTCCCTTGATTTCCTTCCGGGACTCCGCAGGAAGGCCGCCACCGGCGAATTGTACGGGCAGGGACTATGCGACCCGGCCCACATGCAGCAACTGGAGCAGACTGTCAGCACCCTTATCCGGCAGGTTACAGCGTCTATGTATGAAGGAAAAGCAGATCGCACACCCGGACGGGATGCCTGCCGCTATTGCGCCATGAAGCCATCTTGCCCTGTGGCAGAAGCTGAATAATACAATCAATCCGTTACAGTTCCACCCAAAGCAGAGGACAACTGTTATCCTACATGCTGAACTGCTGTAATCGACAAAAGGAGAAGTGGTATGGCCAGAGAATGGACTGCGGCTCAGACAGCCGCCATGACGACCGGGGGATGCACCCTGCTGGTCTCTGCAGCAGCCGGATCGGGAAAGACAGCCACCCTGACAGAGCGAATCATCCGCCGCCTGACAGACCCGGTGCATCCCGCCGAACTGTCCCGCATGCTGATCGTCACCTTTACCCGGGCTGCCGCCGCCGAATTAAAGCAGCGAATCTCTGAAGCGCTGCGTCAGGCTCTGGACACGGACCCCTACAACCGGCACCTGCAAAGGCAGATTCTTGATTTGGGCAGTGCCCACATCAGCACCATTGACGCCTTTTGCATGGAGCCTCTCCGTGCGCACTTTGCCGAGGCAGGACTTCCGGCCGACTTCCGCATGGCCGATGAAGCAGAGCTTCTCCCGCTTTCCGAGCGGATCATGGATGAACTGATTGACGAGTTTTACAAGTCATATGCCCCCGACATCGGATCAAACAGTACGCTGTTCGCCCTGCTTGAGGACAATCCCTTTGCCGATCTGTGCGATGCGTTGACTCCTACCCGCAGTGACGATGCTCTGCCCTCTGTCCTGCGTGGGCTGTACCAGGATCTGCTTACCTTCCCGGACGGTCTGATACGGTTGAAGACCGAAGCAGAGCGCCTGCGAGAGCAGGCCGGGGGAGATTTTCTGGATTCCGACCATGGGGCTATCCTGCGGGAATGGAAGAATGACCTGTGCGCCTCCATGACCGCCTTCTTTCAGGAGGCGGTGGACATCCTGCATACCGATGCCAAGGCTGAGAAGGCGTATGGCCCCTCCTTTGCCTATGATCTGGCCTTCGCCAAGGCGTTAACCGAGGCTGACACCTATCCGGCGGTCAGGAGTTTACTCCTTTCCTACGCCCCTGTAGGCCTGAAAGCCCTGCGGGGGGCTGTTGAGGTGTTCACAAGGCTCAAGGCACGCAGAGCAGCCTACGTGGAAGCCATCCGAACCAAATTTACCGGCGAGAAAGGGTACTTCCGAGATGAGCCCGAGGCGGTGGCACGGGACATGAGGGAAACAGCCCGGATGTGCGAGGTGCTGTACGAGTTTCTCACTGCCTATGACACGCGTATGACATCTGAGAAAAGCCGAAGAGGAATCTGTGACTTTACCGATAACAGGCGAAATCTGCTTCGTATGCTGGAAAATCCGGATGGATCACCCTCCCCACTGGCCTTGGAGTACCGGAAAAACTTTGATGAGGTGTATATCGACGAGTACCAGGATGTGGACGAGGTACAGGACAGAATCTTCCGGTTGGTGGGCGGTGATCACCGCTTCATGGTAGGTGACATCAAGCAAAGTATTTATGCCTTCCGAGGGGCTGATCCTTCGGTTTTTGCCGCATATCGGCGTAGCATGCCGCTGCTTGCTGTCGGACAGACAGAGGGCGAGGCGGAGAGCGGAAACACCTCGGGGTATTGCATCTTCATGTCGGAAAATTTTCGCTGTGACCGACCTGTCATTCAGGTGACCAATGGCGTCTGCGGGCATCTGTTCTCTGCCTGCCCTGCCTCGGTTGCCTACCGACCTCAGGATGATTTGGTCTTTGCTAAAAGGCCTCCTTCCACAGAGTATGTGTCTCCCCTGGTGCAGATTGATCTTGTGTACCGGCAGTCCGGCAAAGGGCAGACAGACGACAGTGACAGTGACAGTGACAGTGACAGCGACCGCGGTAGCGAGGGGGGAAAAGCAGCCGGAGAGGCGTATACGCCGGAGGAGGATGCAGAGTTCGTCCATGTAGCCAACCGCATCGCCGACCTATTGGAATCGGGTCAGGTCCTCTCAAACGGACGGCCCATCACACCCGGTGACATTGCCATTCTGATACGGTCCAAAACAAAGCTTCCCCGTCTCATGGCAGCTCTGGCTGCCCGGGGCATCCCCACCGGTTGTGATGAGCTGGAAGCGGAACAGGCCGGGCGTGACCTGCTCCATGGGTCAGACATGAGTTACCTGGTCAATCTGCTTCGGGTCGTGGACAACCCTGACAATGACGTGCCGCTGTCGGAGGTGCTTCGTGCCCCCTTCCCCGGCCTTACACTGGAGGATCTGATCGCCATTCGGGAGGCGGGAGACGGGTCGCTGTACACCGGACTTTCGTCCTATCCCTATACGCCCGGTGCCGACCCGGCATTGTCCGCACGCACGGATGCCTTTTGCCGGTGGTTGGAGCATTACCGTACCCTGTCCGCGTCTCTTCCGGCGGACGGCATCCTTCGTTTGCTTCGTCAGGACAACCGGGTGGCTTCCCGATCGTCCAAAGCTTTCCTTTATTTATATGATGCGGCGCGTACCTGCCGGGTTAGCGGCTTTACCGGCGTATACACCTTCCTCCGTTTCATGGAAAAGAAGCTACAAACGGCCAAGAGCGTGTCGCCTGATCCGGATGCTCACCGGAATGCGGTGTCGGTCATGACCGTCCACCGTTCCAAGGGGTTGGAGTTCCCCATCTGCTTCCTGATCCGCTGCGGTGCCTCCCTAGATGGAGCTCATGGCCCTCGTGACCTTGTGTTTGACAAGCGGTGCGGGCTGGGCATGCGCCTGTACGACAGGGTTGAGCGTCGCAAGTACACCACTACCCTCCTGCGGGCCGCATCCCTGGCTGCTCGGCTTCACGACCGGGAAGACGATATGCGGGTGTTGTATGTGGCGATGACACGGGCACGGGAACGGCTGTATCTATGCGGTATGGGAAAGGAAACGCTTCCGGTATCCTTCCCTGCCGGTGATCGGTTTTCAACCCTGACAGCAGGCAACTATCTCACCTGGATATGCGCTGCCTGGCAGGAACGGCCTGACCTGGCCGCTTATGCCGATCTCAACCTGATCCCAGCTTCCTCCGTGACGCAGGGCCCCCGGCTGAATTGCTTACCTGCCCCTGACCGGGACGATCATACTCAGGCGGCTGCCGCCTACTACCGTCATTTACATGAAACGGCGCCTCTGCCTAATGCCACAGAAAGCCTGGCGCGTTCGGTACCCACCAAGGTCCCCGCCTCCCGTATGGTGGAGCATATGTTAGATCGATGTGTCTTTTTCTCCTCCGATCTTCCGGTGGGAGACGAGGACAAGCTACCGGAATCGGAACGGGGTACATCAGGCTGTGATCCTCAGACGGTATCCGCCATCCGTCAGTCCATCCGTATGATGCAGTCTGCGGGACATGATGAATTTGATCTTCTACTTAACCAAGGCCGAAAACCCACACCGGCTGAGCGTGGCACAGCAGCCCACCTGTTTCTTCAGTTCTGTGATTTCTCCCATGTACAGAATGCAGGACTCGATGCGGAGATAGACCGTTTATGCGAACAGGGCTTTATCAATCAACGGACAGCAGACATCCTGAACAAAGGACAGCTTCAGGCCTTCTTTGACAGTCGGTTTTATGCCCAACTGCGCACAGCGGTACAAATTCACCGGGAGTTCCGGTTCAGCCGGTTTGTCCCTCTGGCCACGCTGACCGAGCGAGAGGACCTGCAAACGGCCCTGGGAGACCGTACCCTCTACGTGCAGGGTTCGGTCGATTTGTTGGCTGAAATGCCGGACGGAACACTCCTTCTGTGCGACTACAAAACAGACCGAATTTTCCCGGGTGAAAGAGCCAACCCAGATCTTCTGTCAGACCGTATGAGTGAAAAACATGGAGCGCAGCTGCTCCAGTATGCCGCAGCCATACGGGAAACCTTCGGCCGGGAGCCTACGCAGATGTATATTTACTCTGTTCCTCTCGGGGAAGCCGTCCCTGTCCGTCCGGCCCATCCGGATACTGATGATATTTGACTTGCTCTTACCCTTCGGGCTTTTTCCCGAAGGGTGTTTTTTCACACACCGCCACGCGTTTTACACGTTTTTTACATTCATTTTGCGAAAACAGGGTGGCAAGGACTTCTGTAATGGATTATAATATGATCGTAATCCAAAGAAGTCATATTGAAAAGGACGGTATCCGAAAATGAAAAAGAAGCTTTTACCTGTACTCAGCCTATGCCTGGCCACCTTCACGGCAGCCGTGGGACTTGTCTCCTGCAGATCCTCCGTCTTCGATGCGGAAAAAAACATCAGCGTGGTAGCCCGTGAGGACGGCAGCGGCACCAAATCTGCCTTTATGGAGATCATCGGACTTAAGGGAAAGCCGGATGTACAGGGTGCGATCATCGCAACCAGCACAGCCGCTGTACTGACCGAGGTCAAAAGCAATCCATATGCCATTGCTTACGAAAGTCTGGGATATGTGACCGATGAGGTCAAGATGCTGAAAGTAGACGGAGTGGAAGCCACTGTGGAGAACATTAAAAACGGCACCTACCAAATTGCCCGTCCCCTGAACATCGTGTACAAGCCAGAGTCGGTCGGTGACGGCATCAACAAAGCCTTTTATGAGTTCCTTCAGAGTGCCGCAGCCCAGGCCATCATCACCCAGGAGGGGTATGTATCCACTCACGATGGTGCCGGAGCGTACACGGCTCAGTCAGGGTTGAGCGGTGAGATCAATGTATCGGGCAGCACCTCTCTGCAGCCTCTGATGATCAAGCTGACGGCTGAATTCCAGCAGCTTCAGCCCGGCGTCACGGTAGCTGTATCGGGAGGCGGAAGTGGCACCGGATACAAAGATGCCGAAAACGGGGTCAGCGACTTCGGTATGATCTCAGAGTCCTTTCAAGCCGAAAAGGCAGCCGGTTGTGTTTCCTACGAGGTAGCGAAGGATGGGATCGCAGTGATTGTGAACAAAAGCAACACCCTCGACAGCATATCACTTGAGGTCCTGAAAAACATATATAATGCGGATGCCGGCGAATCCGCCGTGGTCACCTGGTCAAAGGCCAAAGCATCACATTCCTGATATGAATTCTGACCGGTACATGAGCATGAAGTCTGTTTACCATGTCGTTGTGGTAAGGGAGAGGCTCATGAAATTCCTCTTCCTTGCCTGTGCATTATGCTCGGTGGTTGCACTCGCCACCATGACTGCGTTCCTGCTGGTCAATGGCATTCCCTTCATGGCGAAAACCGGCATCGGCCAGTTTCTCCTGGGCACCGAGTGGGCGCCGTTGGCCGACACCCCCTCTTATGGTATTCTGTCCATGATCGTAGCCAGCCTGTATGTGACAGCCCTTTCGGTGCTAATTGGCGTTGGCATTGGCCTATGCACCGCCATCTGCCTCTACAAATTCTGCCCGCAGCGGCTGGTTGCCCCCATCCGCTGTATGGTCAATCTGCTGGCCGGTATCCCTTCTGTCATTTTCGGTATGTTCGGCATGACCCTCATTGTCCCCTTCATACGGGATTATGTGTCTCCCAACGGGGTCGGATACGGCATCCTGGCCTCCTCCCTGGTGCTGGGTATCATGGTTCTGCCCACCATTGTCAGTGTCAGCCTGGATGCCATGCAGGCAGTGCCGGACTCATACTATCAGGGAGCGTTGGCTTTAGGCGCTACCCGGGAACAGGCCACATACAAGGTTATGCTCCCGGCGGCCAAAAGCGGCATCCTGGCGGGTGTCGTGCTGGCAGTCGGACGGGCTATCGGTGAAACCATGGCCGTAATCATGGTGATTGGAGGGAGTGCCGAAATGCCGGAAAGCCTTTTCCAGAGTGTCCGGACCATGACGGCCAATATCGCTATGGGTGCTACCGAGATGAGCGGCGAGGCGGTATCTGCCCTGATCGCCACCGGTGTAGTGCTGTTCGTATTCACTCTGCTTCTCAGCATCAGCTTTTCTCTGCTCAGGAGGGATCCCACCCACGGTGAGGCCAAGAAGCGGAAAAAGCGGAAGGAGGCTGCTTCTCATTGAAACAACATAGCAAAAGAAAAGACGGCCACATCCTGTATGCCGCCCTGAAGCATGGGTGCAGGGTATGTACAGCTGTCTCGGTGGCGGCTCTGCTGGCGGTGATCGTCTACATATGGATGAACGGTGCAGGAAAATTGACCCCTCACCTGTTGTTTGGCATATACAGGGATGAGCCCTCCATTCTCCCGGCCTTTGTCGGGACTCTGGAGCTGATTCTTACGGCTTCGCTGATTGCGGTGCCCATCGGCATTTTCAGCGCCGTATACCTGGTGGAATGTATGGGCGGCAATGCAAGACTCATCCGCGTCATCCGCATTGCCACCGAAACGCTGGCCGGCATTCCCAGTATTGTCTACGGTCTGTTCGGATATCTGGTCTTTGCGGTCATCCTGGGATGGGGAAAAAGCATACTGGGCGGCGGCATCACACTGGCCATTATGATTCTGCCTGTCATCGTCCGCTCGACGGAAGAAAGCCTGCTCTCTGTGCCGGACAGCTATCGGGAGGGAGCATATGCATTGGGCACTGACAAGGTCAGCACCATTTTCAAGGTAGTGCTGCCTGCGGCGGCAAGCGGCATTGTGACCTCGGTCATCCTAACCATAGGACGCATTGTCAGTGAGAGTGCCGTGCTGATTCTGACCATCGGCATGGTGGTAGACAAGGTGCCGGAAACGCCGCTGAGCCCGGGCACCAGTCTGGCTCTTGATATTTACTATTTTGCCAGCCACGGCTATCCGGATGAGGCGGCCGCCACCTCGGTGGTGCTCCTGATCTTCATCCTGGTTCTGAACCTTGGCGCCGAGGGTGTAGGCATGCTGCTTACGCGAAAAACAGCGAAGAGACAGTTTTAAGCACCACCGCACAATTCCGGAAGTACAAATGCGCCGCCGAAAATTTTGTGAAATATTGTGCGTGGCGCCTTAAAGAAAGGACATGATCATACTTATGCAAAATTTCCATGATGTAATGAATATTTCAGTCAGTCACTGCAGCCTTTGGTACGGAGATTTTCAAGCTCTGAAGGACATCAGTATGGAGATCGGGGAAAGGCAGGTCACGGCCCTCATTGGCCCTTCGGGGTGTGGTAAAAGCACCTTCCTGAAAATACTCAACCGTATGACCGATCTGGTGGAAGGATGCCGCATAGAGGGTACATGTCTCATTGGCGGCGTGGACATTCTCGCCAAGGACACCGATGTCAACCGTCTGCGTCGGCAGGTAGGCTTGGTTTTTCAAAAGCCCAACCCCTTCCCCATGAGCATTTACGACAACATAGCCTTCGCTCCCCGCACTTTTGGAATTCGCAGGAAGGCGGAGCTGGATGAAATCGTGGAGAGCAGTCTCCGACGGGCCAGTATCTGGGACGAGGTCAAGGACCGGCTGAAAAAGAGCGCCCTGGAGATGTCAGGCGGACAGCAGCAGCGTCTGTGCATTGCGCGTTCCCGGGCCGCCAACCCGAAGGTGCTCCTGATGGATGAGCCCACTTCGGCTCTTGACCCCATTTCCACCTGTAAAATTGAAGAGCTCATAACCGAATTGAAAAGGGATCTGACCGTCGTTATGGTCACGCACAATATGCATCAAGCCGCCCGTATAGCTGACATGACGGCCTTTTTCTATTTGGGTGAGCTGATAGAGTATGACAGCACGGTCACCGTGTTCACCTGCCCTTCCCATATGCGGACCAAAAATTATACAACTGGGCAGTTCGGATAAGGCAGGGGAAGAGCCGTCCGCGTGATCAGAAGACAGTCCCGGCATCAGAACGGCAGATGACTGTTGACAGTGAATATCAGGTTGAGAGCCCAGGCCCGGCTGGTGGTCTCCTTAAGGTTGACCACCCGGATGTTCATAGCAGCCAGGTCCGGATTCAAAAGGGCCTTTATATCCAGATGATGACGGTCTGATATACGGTCAGCCAACGGCACCCGCAGGAGAAGGTCAAGCAGGGTACGGTTATCGTAGATGGAGGTGATATCACGGTATATCTTCATTTCACTGATATTCATACCGCCCCAGGCCCCCCACATCGCTTCGTTATAGTGAAGATCCGAGGGATCATAACAGGCCGGTACCGAACGGTACTCGTATGTCTTGATGTAGTCGGCAAACACCCTGTCCACCTTATGTGCCAGGCGGCGGTCAAACAGGAAAATTTTGTACAGATTCCGGAACAGGCGGGGAGACAGGGGAGGCATCCTCTTCCGCCCGAAATGCTTGTACCAATAGGCACGGACGGTCTCCGATACCCACGATTTCACCTCCACATCGCAGTCCAGATGAGAGTAGAGATAGGCTCGCTTGCGGTACTCATTCTCAGGACAGCCGGACACATAGCCGTTACCGTGATCTATGATGGCCTTAAAGAGAGGATACTCCGCAAAATTCGGATCCCGGTCGGGAATGCGATACAGGGTATAGGGTACACCGAAACGGCCGGCAATACGTCGGGCCGCCTCAGCGTCCGGCGCCTCCTTGGGGGCAGACAGGTAGCTGAAAGCCGTAAAACGGTCATAATGTCCATTGGCCGCAGCAAAGGTAGTATTGGAATCTATGCCGCCAGTCAGGGAAATGGCCGGCCTTTCCCACTTGCGGCTGACAAGCTCCATATTGCGGGCCAAAATGTCCGCCCCTTTTTTTATGATACCCTGATAATCCTGTTCCGTCTTGCAGGGAGGAAAGGCCCGGCAGGGATAGAATCGTCTGTGTGTGAGATGCCCTGCCGCATATGTATATCCGATATTGGGTACCACACGGTGCAGCTCATCAAAGGGAGTCATGTCACCCGGCAGGTAGGGTCCCATGACCCGGTCATACCACTTGTACTGTGTCAGCTCCTGAGCCAGAGGGGACATGGAAAGACCGCACAGATCCCCCACCAGTTGAGGATGGGACGTCAGGTAAAAGGTTTCCCCGAAATATCCGACTGCCGCAGACTGCATTCCGGATGGATCATTTTCAAAATACAGCCGTCCGCCGCGAAGGGTACCGAATACAAAAAAACCGGTAAGCTCATCCACCGCCGCCCGCAGACTGCCTTTTTTATCTGCATCTGCTATGTCAGTCAGGATGCCTTCTTCCTCCCACACCATGGTGAAAGGATTGTAAGCATGGCCAATCAGGAAATAGGTATCCGGGCCGTCGGACAAGAAGGTCAGCGGTGTCCGCCGATGAGTGAGAAAAAAGAAGCCGTCCCTGTACACCTTGTTCCAGTTTCCGTAAAACGGGAAGTCATCCATGCCCTCCACATCCCGGTCAGTGACAAGGAAACCCGCCGCAAAGAGCGACGCCCTCAGGGTGGCATGGGCAGGGTCATCCAACTCATTCCGGAGACGCATGCCTGATTTTTCCGCATTCCTTGCATGATTTTCCATGGTATACACTCCTCTCACAGCTGACTTTATTATAAACATGTATTCCGGGCCGGCTTGTGAACATGAACCGACCCGGCAAATTTCGTTCGGGGCTGCCGCACACAGCAACAGCCCCAGCACACCTGTTTATTTTTGTACCGTCGGTTATCGATTTACCGACCGATCAACGACCTTCATGCGGATTTACCCCTTAGTATGCTTGACGGGAGCCGACTTAGCCGCTGTAGACGCTGTAGGCGTTGTTTCCGCCGACTGTATTGGCATAGCCTCATCAGCCACCTCCCGCAGACTGGCCGCAAGACCTGCAATGCCCTGGATATTGGACGGAATGATGATCTTGGTTGCCTTTCCGTCGGCCACTTTTTCCAAAGCCTCCAGGCTCTTGATGGTCAGTACAGCCTCCCCGGGATTGGCTTCATTGATCATACGGATACCGGCGGCCGTAGCCTCCTGCACCTTACGGATGGCCTCGGCCTCGCCCTCGGCCTCCCGAACCTTGGCCTCCTTGAGTGCCTCGGCCCTGAGAATCTGTGACTGCTTCTCGGCTTCTGCCTTGAGGATGGTAGCCTCCTTCTGTCCCTCAGCCACCAGGATAGCCGAGTTCTTCTCTCCTTCAGCCTGCAGACTGGCATCCC
>CAZQAI010000013.1:9313-15360 GCA_964591305.1 uncultured Clostridium sp. | reverse complement strand
CATGCTGCAACATGATTTTCTGGAAATGACGGAGGAAAAGGGGCTGATCGTAGGCCTGGCTGGGGAGCGTCTGCTCAAATCCTTCAAGTTTTATGCTGTATTCAAGGACACAGAGGATTTCACAGTCCGGGCCGGATCGGATGAAATAGGCACCATCACCACGCCGCCCCCTGTAGGCGACCGCTTCGCCTTGGCCGGGCGGGTCTGGGAAGTGGAGGAACTGGATATCCAGCGTAAGCTGATCTATGTCAAGCCGGTGGACGGCAAGATGGAGGTCTCCTGGCCGGGCGATTTTGGGGAAATCCACACCCGCATCCTGGAGCGGATGCGTCAGGTGCTGTGTGAGGATACAGTATACCCTTATCTCAAGCCCAACGCCCGCCGCCGCCTGGAGGTGGCTCGCCATGTAGCCCGCAACACCGGCATGCTGACGCACTCCCTGGTGCACCTGGGGGGATATTCCTGGTGCCTCTTCCCTTGGCTGGGCACACGTTCGTTCCGCACCCTGCGTAAATTTATGGCTCGCAACGGAGCACGCTTCCGCATGAGCAATCTCGAATTTGAGGGGTGTTATTACCTGACTTTCCGCATGGAGCGGGGGAATGACTATGACCTGATCACCTGCTTGGACGACATAGCCCGCACAGACGGCATCGACTGTGAGGCGTTGGTACAGAGTGGGGAAATCCCGATCTTTGAGAAGTATGACAAATATATCCCCTCGGAGCTTCTGAGACGTGCTTTTGCTGTCGACCGTCTCCGGGTTGATGAGGTTGTCAGACGGCTGGGAGAGATCAGAAACGAATATTGACTTAAGGCACAAAAAAGTAAGGCCTGTATGATCGGTTATGCCGCCACACATGGCACCCCAAAGAGAACACAGTCCGCATCGGTCACGGTGGGACTGTGTTTTTTGATATGACAGACATGCCAATTTCCTCGTAGAAAGTATGCCGGGAGGTCGCCGCCGGTATGGCGTCATACATGGTAGCTAACAGGCAGCGCAGGGTTACTGCCTGTCATGCTGCTCCATGTATTCCAGTAGCAAGGCTCCTCCAAGCAGAACCACACCGGCTAAGATGAGAGAACGTATATCCTCATCAACACGCAGAAGGATGCCTACCTCCCCCTCCATACAGCCTGCATATATGCGGGCAGCCAGATCACATACACCAGCCAGAATCAAGGGTAGACCGATTATCAGCAGGCGGCCTGCCATGGGACTGGGACCGAGCTTGGAGCGATGCTTATAATCCGGTATGTAGGCGGTCTGTCGAATGTGCCTTTTGTTCATTTTACATTCATTTTCCTTTCCGATTTCTGTATTTCTGTAAATCAAAAATATGTGAACTTTATCATTTTGCTGAAAAGTATATCAAATCGGGCCTCTATACGTTTGTCTTCGCTTATTATACCGATTTTTTGACAAAAAATCAACCGGAAATGTTATCCTGAAGTGCATGGATGGAACAAGTGGAATTCGACCGGGTGACCGCCTTTTTATGGCCAGATTTCACAAAATTACACGGTTTTTCTTTGTTTCATGTCTCTTTTTCTGGAAAAATCAAACTATTGCTTCCACAGATTTCCTGAATGATTCCAAAACAGGACGGAAAAGAGGGGTTAAAACGGACAAGATGCTTTTTTGTTAATGTGAAGCGGGTTTGAAAATGTGGTATACTGTTAACGCAAGTCACCTTCGGGTGTCAATCAGAAGCAGAAAGGATATGAAGAAAGTTATGTTGAACCGAACCTGTTTGCCTACCTGGAAACTGGTTGCCATGCGGGCTTCTTCTTATCCGGTACGGCAGGAGCGTGTTATTTGCGTGCTGTACCGGGTAGAACATAGTCCGGCAGGGCAAGCGTGGGAGGAGGCTCCTGAAAGTATGCAGGATGCTTGTCCAGACGAGTCACTGCCGTTATACGACATGCCGCCTTTGTATGCCATCGGCATAGAAACCCCAGATGATCAGCAGCTTTGCCTGGTAGGCCGGGATTTCGAACGCGTCTCTCAGCTGTACTCTCTTGTGGTACGTATGGAGGTCACGCCCTGTACGCTTGGCGATGTCGTGACAGATCTATCCACATAGGATGATGATCTGCAAAGGGATTCCCGGGTTACCCGGGAATCCCTTTGGCTTGTGACCCATCAAAGACATACCAGATACCGGACAGGCATCGGGCTGCAGAACGGCGTTACGTTTCTAGTTACAGTTCAGCCGGGGAACGGAGGAGTGCCCAGACCCCCAAAGAACTTTCAATACAGTTATGTATTGAATTTATGGTGATTCCTTTTCCGGAAAACCGACGTTCATGGCACCCAACATACCATAAACGCAGTCGCGGGGCCCCCTGCCCCACTCTACAGTGGAAAGGGGGCGTATGATAGAGGGTGGCTGAACTGTAACCGTTTCTATCATATATTAAATTGATTTCCACGCATCTCCCTTGACAAATGGCCGCCTTTCTGTTATACTTAAGGCAACACCGCATCATGCAGACAGTGCAGGTGTCTAGGCGTAAGCCGTACATTACGCGGCATTGCCTTATGGTTCATGATGGTGTGATGAAATGCAAAAGGGAGGCATGAATATGAGCACAGTCGATTCACTGCCCGACATCCATGTGATCGGCCATGACAGACTGCTCTCCCGCCTCCGCCGTGATGTGCGGGAAGGCAGACTCTCTCACGCATACATCCTGGATGGGCCTGTAGGCAGTGGACGCCACACCGTTGCCCGTTGGCTATGTGCTTCCCTCGCTTGTGAAAACAGACCAAACCGCACGGCACAGGCTTTCTGGCAGGATCAAAACGGACAGCTCGATATGTTTGGCTCTCCCCAGACAGCCTCTGCTCCGGTCATCCCGCCGGATGCTCCCCTGCCCTGTGGAATATGCCCTGCCTGCCGCAAGGTGCTGAACGGCAGCTGCCCTGATATCCGCTTTATCGGACGGGGCGGGAAAACATCCATTGGAGTCGACGCGGTGCGGTTCCTGCGTCAGGATGTGCTGATTCCACCCAATGATCTGGACACACGTATATACATCATAGAGGATGCGGAAGCCATGACGGTCCAGGCTCAGAATGCCCTCCTGCTCACGCTGGAGGAACCGCCACCTTATGTGCTTTTTCTTTTGCTGTGCAATGGCACCGAGAGCCTTTTGGAGACCATCCGCAGCCGGGCACCCACGCTGCGTACCCAACCTGTGCCTGACACCGATGTGCGGGCATACCTCTCCTCCCACAGACGTACTCTACCCGAGGAGGAGTTGTCTGCCGTCCTGCTTCGGGCAGGGGGGTGTATCGGACAGGCTATGGCATTGACCGATGCCCGAACGCTCAAACCCATCCTGCGCAACCGGGCTATGGTCGAGGAATTCGTCACAGCGTGCGCAGGACATGAACTCGGCCGGGTACTGGCTTGCATGAATCAATGGGGTACCAAGCGGGAAGGAGTTTGTGACATACTGGATGGAGTGAATCTCGCCTTGCGAGATCTTCTTCTTCTTCGCCGCTCAGAGGGAGTTCGACTCCTGTTTTATACCGACCGGGACAACGCCACCGAATTGGCTTTCTCTTTAACCGCCCGGGCACTCCTTGACATGTCAGATACCCTGTTCCGTGCCAGGGGCTGTCTGGAAGCGAACGGCAATGTACGGCTGACCTTGACCTCTATGGGATTGGCTATGTGTCAGGCAGGAAAAGAAAGGATATCAATCACGTGATGGAAGATAAATATCAGCAGTTACACAACACACAAAAATCTGACGGGTCCCGGGCTAACACAGCTCCGACAAGAGGAGCACGCACGGTTTGGAGCAGCAGCAGGAAGCATCCCGGCCGCCCAACACCCCCACGCAATACGCAAGCAAGCGAGAGCGATCCCCCATCCGTAGCCAGGCCGCAGCGGACTGGTGCAACGGCCCCCTCCTCCGGAAGCAGATATGGCCGCAATCAGACCGGCATGACGGCCCCTGCTGTTTCGACGGAGGTAGCCACTCCCCTTTCGTCCGAGGCGCCCGGACGAATCCCCGGTCAGCGGCCTCCCCGGATGCCCCGCCGGACAACCCCGGCGGCCGAATTGCCACCCATGGATGATCTTCTCATTGGAGACTGCCCGGCGGAGGACGCGGGGCAAGCCGGGATGACAGACGAGTACCGTCCCGATGCCGCCGATCTTGATCGAATTCTCAACGCACACCCCTGCCAACCCCGGAGCACAGATGTCCCTGACATAATTCCCGAGGGTAAGACAGTCATTGTCGGTGTACGCTTCCGCACCGGAGGGAAGACCTACTTCTTTGCCCCCGGCCCTCTGACCTGCTCCGTGGGCCAGCATGCCATTGTTGAAACCGCCCGGGGCTTGGAATTCGGTGAAATCTGCATTGGAAACCGCATGGTGGATGAAACGCTGGTGGCCCCACCTCTACGCCCTATCATACGCATCGCTACCCAGGAGGACATGGCCCACAACCAGGAGAATCATCGTCGGGAGGCGGATGCCTACCGTATCGGAGTTGAAAAAATTGCCGCCCACAAGTTGGATATGAAGCTGGTGGCGGTGCAGTACACCTTTGACAACAGCAAGCTACTCTTTTACTTCACCTCGGCCGGGCGGGTCGATTTCCGTGAGCTGGTCAAGGATCTGGCCGGTGTGTTCCATATCCGCATTGAACTTCGCCAGATTGGCATTCGTGACGAAGCCCGGATGATCGGCGGGCTGGGTGCCTGCGGAAGGCCGCTGTGTTGTGCTACCTTCCTGTCCGATTTTGGGCAGGTGTCCATGAAGATGGCAAAGGAGCAAAACCTATCGCTGAATTCATCCAAAATATCTGGCTGCTGCGGCCGTTTGATGTGCTGCCTGAAATATGAATGCGAGACTTATGCCGAAGAGATCCGCCGTACCCCGGCAGTGGGAAGTTTTGTGGACACCCCGGATGGACCTGGGGTCGTCACGGAGATACTGCCGCTTCTGGGCGAGGTCAAGGTCAGCCTACGCAACAGTCCCGACATAGCTCCCAAAAAATACAAACGCGAGGAAGTGAACGGACAGCCTCCGGTGTCACGTAGCGGAGAAGACGGGACATCCGATGGCGAAGCCTCTACCGAGCATTCGAGCCGTATTGGTCGCCGCGTGTCGCATTCTGGGCATGACATACCTTCTGACGACGACGCAGAGCCGGATGAAGACATGTAAACAAAGCATGCAGACATGTAAATAAAAAGCCGAGGATCACAGCCGTTTATCCGGCATCATCCGTTCTGTTTTTTTCCCGGCGTTTTCCAACGTTCTCACATTCTTTGCATTGTAACCAGACCTTTTCATAAATTTTTTTCAAAAAGCCCTTGAAAAAATCTGCATTTATGTTATAATAGTAGTCAGTCGTCCGGGCATCATATCACCCGGACGGCACAAGCAATAAATACATAACGGAGGATATAAACATGGCATACAAGATCAGCGATGACTGCATTTCCTGCGGCGCCTGCGCCGAGAACTGCCCCGTTGAAGCAATCAGCGAGGGTGACGGCAAGTATGAGATTGACGCCGACAAGTGCATCGACTGCGGCAGCTGTGCCGAGACCTGCCCTGTGGGTGCGCCTAAGGCCGAGTAATCGCTTTTTCTGCCGACAAGGAAAGCTGTGAACACTCCCGGTTTCCTGAGGACGCTCTACGGAGCGTTCAAGGCCGGGAGTATTTTTATGGGAGGCATACAATGGATACACAGTACCCCTCTCCTGTCACCGATTCCTCGCTCACGGTGCATCAGGTAAATGAGCAGATTCATCTGATTCAGCGGCGGGACGGATTGACCTTCGGCACCGACGCCTACCTGCTGGCCGCATATGTACGTGGAACTCCTGCTTCCCGTGCGGCAGACCTGGGTAGCGGAACCGGAATCATTCCGCTTCTCTGCCTGACCCGGAGAAAGGCTACGCACGTTACGGCGGTGGAGCTGCAGCCCGCTTTCTGCGACCTCATCAACGCGAATGCCCGATGCAATGGACAGGGTTGTGGAAAGTTTGTTGGTTTCAGCCTGAGCGT
>CAZQAI010000013.1:0-9303 GCA_964591305.1 uncultured Clostridium sp. | reverse complement strand
ATGGACAGGGAGGACGGCTTGTCGCCCTGCAAGCTGATGTGCGGACACTGCAGGTCAGCGATGCAGGCGGAGAAATGGATTATGTAACAGCCAACCCGCCTTACCTGCCAGCAGGCACCGGAGCGGGAAATGCGTCGGAGGAAAAGCACATGGCCCGGCATGAGGTCGCCGGTACAGTGGCTGATTTCTGTGCCGCCGCAGGGCGGCTGTTGAAGCATGGCGGCCGCTTCTTCTGTGTTTTCCGCCCGGAGCGGCTGGCGGACTTGTTTGAGAGCCTGCGTCCTGCCCATCTAGAACCCAAACGGTTGACAGCGGTGCAGGCTACACCTATGGCCAAACCCTCCTTGATTCTGTTGGAGGCAGTCAAATATGCCGCTCCCTCTCTGCGGCTGACCCCACCGCTGTGTTTGTGGCAGGCCGATCCGGCATGCCCCGAGCGCCCGGATCCCCGTATGATCCCCTCCGTGGAATCGGAGTATGTCTATACGCACTGCGCCATGCCGGACGCTTTCACTCTGCGGTGATATAGTCCCTTCTTACCTTTATGAATCCGAATCAGCAAGAGGTGTCCGATATGGATCATTTGAAGCATATATTAAGCTATACACGCCGGGCGTTGGATGATTATGAGATGATCCGGCCCGGTGACAAGGTGGCGGTAGGCGTGTCGGCGGGCAAGGATTCACTGACCCTTCTGTGCGCTCTGGCGGCCGTAAAAAGGTTCTACCCTGTCCCGTTTGACCTGATGGCCATCACGGTGGACATGAGGTTTCAGGACAAACCGGGAGATTTCTCCGCTATTACAGCCCTGTGTGCAAAGCTGGAGGTTCCCTATCAGGTGGTTTCCTCCGACATCGCGAAAATTGTTTTTGACATACGCAAGGAGCCGAATCCCTGTTCTTTATGCGCCAAACTGCGCCGAGGAGCGCTTCACAATGCGGCTAAGGCAGCCGGGTGCTCCACGGTAGCTTTGGGGCATCACTTTGACGATGCAGTGGAAACCTTCATGCTCAATCTTTTCTTTGAAGGTCGTATTGGCTGCTTCAGTCCTGTCACCTACCTGTCCCGTGTAGGGGTACGTGTCATCCGGCCTATGATTTACATTCCCGAAAAGGAGGTGCGGGCTTACGCTCGTGAAGTCTCATTGCCTGTGGTGCCCTCGACATGTCCTGCCAATGGGAACACACAGCGTGAGGCTATGAAGCAGCTGCTCTCCGGCCTTGAGAGGCAGAACAAAGGCCTGCGTCACCGTATTTTCGGGGCCATGCAGCGAGGTGAAATCGACGGATTCCACCAGCCGGGCAGGCGTCCCATCTCCTTTCCGGAGCCGGATGACACCGGGTTTTAATGTTCATGTCCGGAGGCGGGGCTTCTCATGACGGGTACCACGCCATGAACTGTTGGCTGCCTGTTCCGCATGATACTTCAGACGGTCAACGGCAGCCTACCCCTCATCCCCTGCTGTGCAGTTTCCGGAGACGGTTCATTGCCTCCCTCGTCCTGTCCGCATCCGAAAAAGCGGTCAAGCGGAAAAAGCCCTCTCCATTTTGTCCGAATCCGGCCCCGGGTGTGCCGACGATTCCCCCCTGAGACAGGAGAAAATCAAAGTACGTCCATGAATCCATGTCTCCCGGACATTTCATCCAGATATACGGAGAATTCTTGCCTCCAGTGTAAAAGATACCCAAAGCGTCCAATGTGCCGGTTATGGTACGGGCATTCGCCCGGTAATATTCGATGTTGTCTCTGATCTGACGTTGTCCCTCGGGGGTGAACACCGCCTCGGCGCCTCGCTGAATAATGTATGATACACCGTTGAATTTGGTAGTCTGCCGTCTCAGCCAAAGCCGGTTAAGAGACTCCCCGTCAAATTGAAGAGCCTTCGGAACCACGGTGTAGCCGCAACGGGTGCCGGTAAAGCCTGCTGTTTTGGACAAAGAACAGAATTCAATGGCGCATGCCGTAGCTCCCGGAATCTCATATATGCTTCTCGGAAGTTCCGGGTCCGTGATAAAGGACTCATACGCAGCGTCGAACAAAATCACCGCCCCGCAGGCTGTCGCATACTGAACCCATTGGGAAAGTCCTTCCCTGTCATATACAGCCCCGGTTGGGTTATTGGGTGAGCAAAGGTAGATAATGTCCGCTTTGATGCTCTCATCCGGCAGAGGCAGGAATCCGTTGCTCTCATTGGCCATCATATAGATGATGGAACGGCCATCCATGATATTGGTGTCCACATACACCGGGTACACCGGATCGGGAATCAGCACCCGATTCTCTTTCCCGAAAATGTCAAGGATGTTGCCAAGGTCGCTTTTGGCTCCGTCGGACACAAAAATTTCGTCCGTCGCAAGAGCCACGTTGCGGAGTTCATAATAAGCTTGGATACGTTCCTGCAGAAAAGCGTATCCCTGATAGGGTCCATAGCCTCGGAAGGTTTCGGCCTGTCCCATCTCACCAGCGGCCTTTTTCATAGCCTCCACAGCAGCCGTACACAGCGGTCTTGTCACGTCTCCAATCCCCATACGGATAACCGACACCTCCGGATGTGCCTCGGAAAAGGCCGCTTCGCGATGGGCGATATCAGAAAACAGATAGCTCTCCTTGAGCTCTTTGTAATGATTGTTGATCTTCAGCATATATTCACCTCATAATGATACATAATCCGGGTAATCAGCGCCGACAGGCATTATATTTCTACTGTGCCGTCAAATGCGAAGGCAGCAGCACCCAGCATATCCACCGCCCCATTGTGTCGGTACCGGACAGACAACTCCCCGCCTAAAAGCTTCACTGTCACCCAGGTATCTGCAGCGCAGTATCCGTTCAGGACGGCAGCTACCACAGAAGCACAGGCGCCGGTGCCACAGGCCATAGTCTCTCCGCTTCCTCGCTCCCAGACCCGCATACTCAGCGTGCTGTGATCGATCAGCCGGACAAACTCTGTATTGACCCGCTCGGGAAACAGGGGGTGATGTTCAAAAGCAGGGCCGAGGGCCGGCAGGTTCAGGTCATCCACATTGTCGCAAAAAATGACGCAATGGGGATTTCCCATGGACACACAGGTGATCCCATACACCGTGTCTCCTACAGGCAGTGGATGATTCACGATTCTATCCCCCTCAAGAACGACCGGAATATCAGCGGGGTCAAGATGGGCTTCTCCCATATTCACCTGTACCCGGGTGACCTGTCCGTCTTGCACACAAAGGGACAACCTCTTGATCCCACTCAGGGTTTCCACTGTCAGTTCATCCTTCTTCCATCCCTTTCTGTCGTACAGATACTTGCCTACGCAACGGATGGCGTTGCCGCACATTTTTCCTTCGCTCCCGTCGGCATTGAACATTCTCATTCCGGCGTCCGCAACCTTCGATGGGGTAATCAGCACCAACCCGTCGCCGCCGATGCCAAAATGCCGGTCGGACAGCCGTATGGCCACTTCCTCCGGGTTGTCAATGGGATTGAGAAAAGTATCTACATATATATAATCATTTCCACATCCCTGCATTTTTGTAAAAGGAATCGTTTTACCCTGCATAGGTTGAAGTCCCCCTCCATGGCACATAGTACACCTTGAGCAAACATTGCGCAATATCGGTGTTGCCTTACTCAGAATTATACTCTTCGACACCGCACTTGTCAACTGTTTTTCATCATGAAATGCTAAGGATGACGGTTCATAGTGACAGCTCAACCGGAAAGCAGGAGAATGTGCGGGGTTTTTGACAAAAGTCTTCAAACCTTAGTGCTTTCAAATAGTTACAGGGGAGCCGATGTGACGGTTGCCTCAAACAGCAGAAAGACCTTCATGGGATATATCCAGCCGGTTTCGCTCCACACCGGCAAAGAAGGCCTTCATATTGAGAATCATCTCAGCCAGGCAGCGTTCCCTTGCTTCCACAGCGCCCCAGGACATATGGGGTGTCAGGCAAACGCAGGGATGATGACGAATAGCCCAGAAGGGGTGGGTTTCTCCAAAGGGTTCTACACTGTATACATCAGTGCCTAAGCCACCCAGTTTCCCTGTACGCAGAGCCTCGGCCACAGCAGCCTCATCGGTGACCGCTCCCCGGGCCATGTTCACAAGAATGGCTCCCGGCTTCATACAGGCCAGCTGATGCGAACCGATCATACCCCGGGTGGCAGGTGTCAACGGGGTATGAATCGTAACGATATCCGCTTCTCTGAGCAGAGTGTCAAGATCGACACTCCGCTCATCCGGGTGAAGGCGGCAAGTCAATACACGGCACCCGAAAGCCTTGGCCACCTCAGCCACACGGGATCCGATCCGTCCGGCTCCCACTATCCCCCAAGTCATTCCCGCCAACTCATGGTAAGGGGGTGTCAGGCAATTGGCCACCCCGCTGTGAGTATAGCTTCCATCAGATACTGAGGTACAATAGTCAGGCAGACGGCAGACAAGATTCAACACAAGCCCCACTGTCACCTGGGCCACGCTATCGGTGGAATAGCCTCTCACATTGGCCACTGCCACCCCGTGCGCCCGGCAGGCTGCTAAGTCGATGTTGTCATAGCCGGTAGCGGCTATGCAGATCAGCCGGGGCCCACAGTCAATCGGGGGCAGTTGAGCCTCTCCGATCCTTATTTTATTCAGGATAACCGCATCGACACCGGTGATACGGTCTCTCACCAGTTCGGCCGGAGTGAAGGGATATGCAGTGACCTCCCCCTCAGAATCAAGGGGAGACAGATCAAGATCCTCCCCCAACGTGGCAGCATCCAGCACGACAATTTTCATATGATGCTCCTCTCGTACATTCATAATAACGCATTCAGAAAAACAGGGCCGACACAAACCAGTCAGCCCTGTTTGTCATGGTACTCTGGCAGATATGATTGAAGCGTTGTCATGGGAACGCCGTCGCGAAGACACTGTCGTAAAGACACTGTCGTAAAGACACTGTCGTAAAGACACTGTCGTAAAGACACTGCCATACTGTCATCGTCCATGGGAACCATGCATCACTCGGCAGATACCGTCTCTTGCGCAGTATTTTCTACAGGTGCATCCCCAAAGGAGCTGTCAGCTTCCTCCTTTGCCTCTTCAGCCGCCGGTGCTATCGGTGTCTTCGCAAATTTTTCCTTGACCTTTGTGGCCTTGTCCTGTACCTTGGATTTGACCTCGGTAGCTGTGTCCTGCACCTTGGATTTGACCTCTGTAGCCTTATCCTGCACTTTAGCCTTCACTTCCGTTGCCTTGGCCTGTGCCTTTTCTTTGGCATCGGTGGCCTTTGCCTTGGCGGTTGCTACAGCGACCTGGCCTTTTTCGGTCTTGAGTGCCTTATCGGCAGCCAGTACGGCGGTGGCGGCGGCGGCGCCTACAGCAGCGGCAACCAGCGCCACATGGGCAAGCGTACTCTCGCTCTTCTTCTTGACAGTGATTCTCATGATGATATCCTCCATAAAAATTATATCATGTTTATGACCATTTCTTATTGTATAACGCGGGCGTTTTGAGGCGGTTACAGCCTCTGTCGGAATGGTGGTTTCGTAAACCGCCAAGGCACAATACCCTCTGTCTAAAAAGCTATCGTTTTCAGACTTGTCCCCGGGGATGATCACAGTTGGTTTCCTTTGGTCAAAAAGGACTCCGCTCTTTGCAACTCATACCCGCACGGCATCCGTGATAGAAACCACGACACGGGGCACATCGGTATAAAAGCCATATCGTCCGGTCTTACATCCCGCAATCTTATCCACCACGTCCATTCCCTCGATTACCTGTCCGAAGGCGGCATACTGGGCATCCAGGTGGGGTGCATCTTCGTGCATGATGAAAAACTGAGAGGTAGCAGAATCCGGATCCTGCGTTCGTGCCATAGAGATTGTGCTTCTCAGGTGTTTGAGATCGTTGGCCATGTACCCGTTGGCAATGAATTCACCGCGGATAGGCTTAGTTTCCTTTTGATGGAAGGACTCATCCAGTCCTCCGCCTTGGATCATAAAGCCTTTGATCACACGGTGAAAAATCAGGCCATTATAAAACCCGTTGTCCACCAGTGACAGAAAGTTTTCTACCGTGCCGGGTGCCTTGTCAGGGCGTAATTCCACGGTTATCTGACCCAGTGGCTCACCACCCTGGGCGATGGAAAATTTGACACACGGATGGCTCATACGACAATCACTCCTTTGCATATGTGTGCGTTCTTGTGAATTCCTGCTGACAACAGCAGCCAACGCATAGCGGCGGCTGATGGGCGGCAGCTACCAATTCCGGTCTGTATCAGGGGAATCCATTCCCTCCCTGCTTTTTGCCTCATCCAGACCGTAAGCAAGTCGAAACAGCTGCTCGACCCTGGTCCGGCGTCCGCACAGAGACAGGTAGCCAAACAACGCTTCCATACCGGTTGCGCGGCGGTACTCCGCCACCGATGCACTCCGGGGCGTGTTGGTATGCCCAATATTCCGGCCCCGGCGATACACAATGGCTTCCTCTTCGCTGAGGAACGGTTCAATCCGTCTCATTGCCTCGGATTGGGCTGAGGCACGGACAAAAGACAAGGCTTCCCTGTTGAGGTGAGCCGATGTGGACAGGCCTCGCTCCTGCACCAGGTAGGTGCGGACACAGACTTCCAGCACACTGTCCCCCAGATAAGCCAAAGCAGGAACGGTCGCATGGCTGTTTTCCCACCTGTCTGCGTGCCCGTCCCCGGACTCACAGTCCTTGACCTCTTTCGGGCTATCGCCTTCCGGCCGGCTGTCCGTTAAAGTATCCGGCGTATGCAGAGCACCCTCCTCAGTCCGGACACAGCGATCTGTTCCATCCTCAAGCAGAGACATCTCCATACATGGCTCAGGCTTCTTGTGCCTCAGCAGAGCCTACTACCTCGCAGGGTGTCTCATCCTCTACACCGCAGATATCGAAGTCCTCATCGCCGCCCTCCGGAACCTCATAGGGTGTGGTCTTGCGATATACCCGCACAAGCAGACTCTTGATTTCGAAATCACCGTTCTTTTCCACAGCAATCTTATAGGGGAAGAATAGCACGGCCAGAAGGCCTCCGGCCACGCAGAGCATAACGCGGAAAACAGCAGCGTGTTTTTTGGCTTTTTGATACTCCTTATAATGGATGATGTGATCCATAGCATCGGTAGACTTGGAGCAAAGATCTACGATCTTGCCTCCGAACGAGGTGCATGCGGTGAGCAGTTTAACAAGTTTTTTCATAGCTTTTTCCTTTCTATAATATATGAATTATGTTGCTGTTACAGTGACACTGCACGGTCTGATGGTATCAATGCGTCCTCAATGCGTCCGCTGCGCATTGTGTATCGCAGGTGCGGCGTTGCCTTCATACAGTATGCCGTAGGAATGCTGTATGTACCGGTCTGTCTGACAGGTTTTTGGCCTGACAGAAAGCAGAGCAGCATAAACTCAGTTTTTTAGGCTGTGAATAGGAGCCGGTATACGGCCTCCCCGGGAAATGAACCTTGAGGGCGACCAGGGACGGAGGGGCATAACAGGTGCCCGACCTAACAAGCCGCCAAAATCCACGACATCTCCCACCGTCTTTCCCACAGCCGGGATGACCCTGACGGCGGTGGTTTTGGTATTGGCCACTCCAATGGAAATTTCGTCTGCAATTAAGCCGCAAATAACATCCTCCGGGGTATCCCCGGGTACGGCGATCATATCCAGACCCACCGAGCAAACGGCGGTCATAGCCTCTAGCTTTTCAATAGACAGAGCGCCTTTCTCCGCAGCCGCAATCATACCGGCGTCCTCCGACACAGGAATGAAGGCCCCGGACAGGCCACCCACATGGCTGGATGCCATGACGCCTCCCTTTTTGACGGCATCGTTGAGCATAGCCAAAGCCGCTGTGGTTCCGTGAGCGCCGCAGCATTCCAAACCCATATCTTCCAGGATCAAGGCAACCGAATCTCCGATCGCAGGAGTCGGGGCCAATGAAAGATCCACAATACCGAAGGGGACGCCCAACCGCTCGGCCGCCTCATAAGCAACCAACTGGCCTACCCGGGTGATCTTGAAGGCTGTCTTCTTGATCAACTCGGCCAGTGCCGACAAGTCACAATCCCCCGCCCTCTCAATGGCGGAACTGACCACACCAGGGCCGGACACGCCCACATTGATGACTGTCTCAGGTTCACCCACACCGTGGAATGCTCCGGCCATGAAGGGGTTGTCCTCCGGTACGTTGGCAAAAACCACAAGCTTACCGCATCCAATGGATCCCTGATCCGCAGTCAAGGCAGCCGTGCGTTTGATGGTGTGTCCCATCAGACGGATGGCATCCATGTTGATACCGGCTTTGGTGGTAGCCACATTAACCGAAGAACAAACCAAGCTTGTCTCAGCCAAGGCTTCGGGAATCACCGAGATAAGGTTTCGGTCGCTGTTGGTCATCCCTTTATGAACCAAGGCTGAGAAACCGCCAATGAAATTGACGCCTACCGCAACAGCGGCCTTCTGAAGGGTATGCGCCACCTTGAGGCAACCCTCGGGTGACAAACCGCCGGCAATCAGGGAAATCGGTGTGACCGACAGGCGTTTATTGACAATGGGCACACCGTACTTTTTCTCAATGTCAGCCCCGGTCTCCACCAGATGCTCGGCAGTACGGGTGATCTTATCATATATCTTCCGACACAGGCGGGTCTCGTCGTCGCTGACACAATCATACAGCGAGATACCCATGGTGATGGTTCGTATGTCCAGATTCTCCTGACGGATCATCTGAATGGTTTCCAATATATCCTTTGTTTCAAGCATGGACTGTCCTCAAATATGGTGCATAGCTTGGAAAATTTCTTCATGCATGGTGTGTATATCCAGCCCGTGCTCCCGTCCCAGGGCAGCCAGCCTGTCCACAAAAGCAGGAAAATCCACGTTTAATCGGTCTATATCAGCCAGCATAATCATGGCAAAATAATCCTGAAGCACACTTTGAGATATGTCTACAATATTGGCATCACAGTCGGCACAGGCTGATGCCACCTTCGCGATGATGCCTACGCTGTCCTTGCCGGTCACGGTAATCACAGCTTTCACAGGGGCAGCACCTCCTTACAAATGATGTTGAAGCGATTGTAATATACAGGGTTTTCCGGGGGAACACATGTGTGAGGCCCTCGGCCCGCATAGTATTCAGATGACTGATTTTACACAATCGGCCACATGATACATAAAAGACTTACTTTATAATATTATACTACAAACCGCTTCATGATTCAATAGGCAAATTATGAATTTTCGCAAAAAATATTATTTTTTGTATGTGTTAAAATGATGTGAACCAAAAGTATAGGAAATTC